>DATCXH010001202.1:0-4034 GCA_036565925.1 Vicinamibacterales bacterium | reverse complement strand
GGGAATGTGTTTGCGACACGTCCGGTTGAAGACAGCTTTGCGCTGGTCCGCGTACCCGGCGTCGAGGGTGTCCGCACTTTCGCAAGCCATCAGGAGATCGGCAAGACCGGCCGTCGTGGTGACCTGCTGGTTCCGGATCTTCAGCCGTACTACGGCAACGTGCTGAATATCGCCGACGGCGATATCCCGCTGCAGTATGCGGTTCCTGATGTCGGCGTCACGCTCGCACCGCCGTATCGCGGCGGCGCGGTGGCGGTCTTTGATGTGCAGCGCGTGCAGCGTGTGCTCGGCAAGGTGCTCGGACCGGACGATCGACCGTTCGTCTACGGAGAGCTCACGGTCACAAATCCAAACGGCCGATCGTTTGGATCTCCTGTCGGCAATGACGGCTCGTTCTATTTCGAGAACCTGCGTGCGGGGTCCTACGCAGCGGTGATGGAGAATCGAACCGGCCGCTGCACGTTCACGATTGAGATTCCAGCGTCGAGCGAGACCGTCATCAATCTCGGCAAAGTGCGCTGCACAGGCGGAGGCGGGCAATGAACACCAAGCGCCTGCTGATTCTGCTCGCACTCGTGGTCGGCACCTTGTACGCGTCTGACGCTCACGCCCAGGCGTGTACGATCTCGGCGACATCGGTGAACTTCGGCAGCTACAACGTGTTCAATGGATCGCCTACCGATTCCACCGGTACCGTGACCTACCGCTGCAACGGCTCCGCCCACAACATCACGATAGGGCTGACGCAGGGCGCGGGCGCTTCGTTCAATCAGCGACAGATGCAAAAGGGGTCGGAATCGTTGACCTACAACTTGTTCGTCGACGCATCGCGCACGAACATCTGGGGAGACGGAACCGGTGGAACGTCCGTCTATTCGATTGCCAATCCGCCAAACAACACCAACGTCAATCTGACGGTCTACGGTCGCGTCACCGCAGGACAAGACGTCAGCGCAGGGACGTTCTCGGATACAGTCACCGCCGTCATCAATTTCTGACGACTAGAAATTCAGCGTAAGGGTTTTGCTGCCTTCATTGACGAGGGTAGTAGATGGCGGCTGCGCCGTCTCCGACACTCTGACGGTGGACTGCGCGCCGCTTGTGCACGTGAGGCGCACGACAGGCACAGAGTCAACGTGTGTATCTACTAAGCACGAACGCACAATGGTCACGCTGACGGCCATCGGCGCGGTGCTCGTTGCGGTGGACGCGACCGCGGTTCCTGCAACAGCAGAGAAGAAGAGGACCGAAAGCGTCTTCGTCACGTGCGGGAGATCCCGTCAACGGGTGATGAATCTGCGTCGACGGCTTCCAGCGCGCGGATGATGTCATCGAGCGTTGTCGGCCTCGACAGTCGAAGGGTGACGCTCTGTGTCCCATGTCCGTCGAGCGATAACTGCAACCACAGATACGGACCGTCCGCGTAGATTCCCTGAATGCGTGAGCTCCATTCACCCCGCCCGGTGGAGATGCTCACGCCATCGAGCAACGCAAAGACCTCATCGATTTCGTTAAGGGCGCTCGCGTCCGCGCTGAGCGCCTGGAACTCTGACACGTGACCTCCGACGACCGGACGCACGCTCCGGCGCGCGGAGGTAGTTCATGTTTCCCGCCAACTCCGGAACGAAGCGGGGAACGACGACTAAGTTGTTGATTGCCCTGCGATTGAACGAGCGGGCGCGAGGAACAGTCGAGGCTAGCTCGAGCGCCCGTTGTGCGGATCCCGGCAGACATAAGTTCGACGAACGTGGGATCCACGACCCGCGAGTACCGGCTTAATGCTCGTCCTGGTACTGGTCCTTCAGCCGTGCGACGACGGCCGGGTCGGCGAGTGTCGTCGTATCGCCGAGCGTCTTTCCCTCGGCGATGTCACGCAACAGGCGTCGCATGATTTTGCCGGAGCGCGTCTTTGGCAAATCGGCGGCGAAGATCACATCGTCGGGTCTCGCGATCGCACCGATCTTCTTGACGACGTGGTCTTTCAACTCGCCAACCAGAATTTCAGAGCCTTGCGTGCCTTCCTTCAACGTGACGAATGCCGCAACCGCTTGCCCTTTGATCTCGTGCGGTCGGCCGACAACCGCAGCCTCGGCCACTCGCGGATGATCGACAAGAGCACTCTCCACTTCCATCGTGCCGATGCGATGACCCGCGACGTTCAGCACGTCGTCCACGCGACCGAGCAGCCAGAAGAAATCGTCCGCGTCCCGCTTCGCACCATCGCCGGTGAAGTACACGTCAGGTGTCCAGCGGCTCCAGTACTGCTTCACGTAGCGCTCGGGGTCGCCATAGATCCCGCGCAGCATCGACGGCCATGGCTTCGTCAGCGCGAGCAGACCACCACCGGCACCCGTGATGTTGTCGCCTCTGTCCGTCTTGATCTCGGCGGTGATGCCAGGGAACGGCTTCGTCGCCGAGCCCGGCTTCGTCGTCGTGATACCAGGCAATGGCGTGATCATGATTGCGCCGGTTTCCGTCTGCCACCACGTATCGACGACGGGGCATCGTTCTCCGCCGATGTAGCGGTGATACCAGACCCAGGCTTCGGGATTGATCGGCTCACCGACGGACCCAAGAAGGCGCAGGCTGCTCATGTCGCGCCTCTGTGGCCACGTCGTGCCCCAGCGCATGAACGCGCGAATCGCCGTGGGTGCCGTGTAGAAAATCGTGACGCCGTACCGTTCGATGATCCGCCAGAAGCGATCCTTCTCCGGCCAATCGGGCGCGCCCTCGTACATCACGACTGTGGCGCCGTTTGCCAGCGGACCATAGACGACGTAGCTGTGTCCGGTGACCCAGCCGATATCCGCGGTGCACCAGTAGACATCGTCTTCCTTGAGATCGAAGACCCACTTCGTGGTGGCATACGTGCCGACGAGATAACCACCCGTGGTGTGGATGATGCCTTTGGGCTTCCCCGTTGTGCCTGACGTGTAGAGGATGTAGAGCATGTCCTCTGCGTCCATCTTCTCGGGCTCGCAGACGTAGGGCGCGTCCTGCATCAGCCGGTGATACCAGTGATCGCGGCCATCCTTCACGTGCACTTCGACAGGAGAACCGTGCAGACGCTGGACGATCACGACATTCTTGATGGACGGCGTCCCCGTGAGAGCTTCGTCAGCCATCTTCTTCAGCGGCACGACCTGTCCGCGCCGCCAGCCTCCATCCGCGGTGATGAGCAACGTGCACTGGGCGTCGTTGATACGATCGCGAAGCGATTCTGAGCTGAAGCCGCCGAAGACGACTGAATGGATCGCGCCGATGCGCGCGCACGCGAGCATGGCGATCGCGAGCTCGGGGATCAGCGGCAGGTAGATCGCGACACGATCGCCGCGCTCGACGCCGAGTGACTTGAGGACGTTGGCGAACTGACTGACCTGACGATACAGATCGAAGTAGGTCAGCGTCCGGCGATCGCCAGGCTCACCTTCCCAAACGAGCGCGGCCTTGTTCCTGCGTGCTCCGCGCACATGGCGATCGACACAGTTGACGCTGGCGTTGAGCGTGCCACCGACGAACCACTTCGCGTGTGGTGGCTTCCATTCGAGCACGCGTGACCAGGGCGAGGACCACTCGAGCTCTTGGGCAAAGCCGGCCCAGAACGCCTCGGGATCCCGCGCGGCGCGTGCGTAAACGTCCTCGTCCCGCACGTTGGCCTGCGCGCGGAAGGACGCCGCGGGTGCAAACGTACGATCCTCTTGGAGGAGATCGGCGATCTCTGGTGAAGCCTTCTGGTCAGCCATGGCGGAAACAGAATACTGGATGCCGGGTCCAAAGAGCAGGACCCGGGGATTACGCTGTCATTGCGGCGGGAGCGGTGGAGGCTCGCTCGGTCCGCCAAGTGCAGGTGGCACATCATTGCGGAAGAAGGCGGCGCCAAGCAGGCCGCCGATCGTCCCGAAGATGACACCGCAGAACAGCATTACGATGAAGCCAAACACCACACCGAGCGTCGGATTCGCGCCAAACGACTCGAGCATCGTTCGCACTTCCGGAGGCAGCTCGCGCGCATTGCGCGCGAAGTCGTCGGCGAG
>DATCXH010000679.1:0-2614 GCA_036565925.1 Vicinamibacterales bacterium | reverse complement strand
CCGAGCCGATGGATCACGATACGCGGTGACCGATGCGATCGATGCGCGCAACAGCGGCACGGCGACCGCCGGCATCGTCAGTCCCAAAGGAACCGCCACATTCGGACCGTGGCACTCGACAGAGTTCTACATGAACGCGGGCACCGGCTTCCACAGCAACAGCGCGCTCGGCACGACTCTCCGTTTCGATGTCAACGGCAATCCAGCCGATCCCGTGACGCCGCTGGTTCGTGCGAAGGGCGCCGAGGTCGGCGTGCGTACCGTCGCCGTGCCTCACCTGCAAAGCACGGTGTCGTTGTGGACGCTGCGGCTCGGATCTGAGCTGGTCTACAACGGTGACATTGGAGCGACAGAACCCGGGCCCGCGAGCAAACGCTACGGCGTGGAATTCGCCAACTACTACAGCCCGACGCCGTGGCTGGTGTTCGACGGTGACGTCTCGTGGTCGCAGGCCCGATTCACCGGTCCCGTCGAAGGCGGGCGTTACGTTCCGGAGGCGGTCGATGTCGTCGTCTCCGGCGGCGCCAGCATCGACAATTTCCATCGCACGTTCGGCAGCCTGCGGTTGCGCTACTTCGGCCCGCGTGCGCTCGTTGATGACAACTCGGTGCGCTCATCGGCTACGACGCTCCTCAACGCGGAAGGCGGCTACCAGTTCCTGCGATCACTTCGGCTGAACTTGCAGGTCTACAACCTGCTCAACGCCAAGATGAGCGATATCGACTACTTCTTCGCTTCTCGTTTACCCGGCGAACCGATTGGAGGCGTCGAAGATATCCATGTGCATCCGGCCGTGCCTCGGACGTTACGGCTCAGCATGGTTCTTGGCTTCTAACCGTCCGTACACGGGACTGGAAGAGTTGTTGCATCCGCATGAGGTGTGACCAACTCATACGGACGAGCCGCGGTAGTTTTCGTGATCAGCGCAGCGAGTGCATGCGCCACTGTCGGCACGCACGCCGCCAAGAAGGAAGACCCGCGCAAGGCGGTAATGGAGCGCTCGCGCGTGTGGTCGCCCGGTGACATCGCCAGCAAGGATCTCAAGGCGGGGCCGCGTGGACCAGGATCGTTCGGGTTCCACGAGACGGTCACCTGCAGGTATCTCGATAAGAAATTGAGCGGGAAGTCGCCGAAGTTCGCCTGCGTCATCGGTGAGGACGACGAGGTGAAGGTGAAGTTCGGCGGTACCAATGGCGAGGTGTACGGAGAGGTGCTGGCGACACGACTCCTCTGGGCCCTCGGCTTCTCCGCCGATCGCATGTATCCCGTCAACGTGATCTGTCAGGGTTGTCCGGACGAATTTCTGGGCATCGAGCGAGCCAGCGGCGAGAGCCGCTTCGATCCGGCGGTGATCGAACGCAAAGCCGACGGGCACGAATGGGGCGAGAAGGGCTGGTCGTGGAGGGAGCTCGATCGGCTGGACAGCGAACGCGCCGCGCCGCGTGCGCATCGCGATGCGTTCAAGCTGCTGGCTGTGTTCATGCAGCACAGTGACAGCAAACCGGAACAGCAACGCATCGTCTGTCAATCGAAGGCGAAGTGGCCCGACCCGGAGACGTGCACCAATCCGTTCCTCATGATTAGCGATGTCGGCCTGACGTTTGGACGCGCGACGCTCAGCAACGCCAACGAAACATCGGGCGTCAACCTGACGGCATGGAGAGAGACGCCGGTGTGGAAGGACGACAAGCAGTGCGTCGGCAATCTGCCGAAGTCGTTCAGCGGCACCTTGGGCGAGCCGGTGATCGGTGAGGCGGGTCGAAAGTTTCTCGCCGATCTGCTGATGCAGCTTTCCGATCGTCAGCTTCACGACCTGTTCGAAGCCGCACGTGTGCGGCTGCGTCTGCGCTCACCGGGCAAGGTTGATTCAGGGTTTGCGACCGAAGCAGACTGGGTCGAGGCCTTCAAAGCCAAGCGGCAGCAGATCGTCGAACGCCGCTGCGCGTAACGCGAATCCGCCACGCTAGCGTTGTGCGAGAGTTGATTGCGCTCACAGTGGCAGCGTGCCTCGTCGGCAGTTGCGGCGATTCCGCGACCGGGCCGACACCGGACGCCACTGTCACGATCACCAGCGCCGGCGTGTCACCCACGGAAGTGCATCTGAAGTCGTGGAATCAGGTGGTGTTCGTCAACAACGACACGCAACCGCACAACATCGTGTCCGATCCGGTGAACGAGCACACGCAATGTCCGGCGATCAATAACGTCGGCTACCTGCCTCCCGGCGCCACGCGCCAGACGCTCACGTTGATCGGTGGCCCCTGCGGTTTTCACGACCATCTGAACCTGACTAACGACGCGATGAGGGGCACGATTCGGGTCGAGTAGTGCGATTCAGGAACTCTTCAGAAAACAGTAATGCGGTTCCGATCCACAATAGCCACGTGATTCGCCGCTTGCTCGCCCTCGGGCTGGCGCTTGCCGTTCAAGGCGGCGCAGTGTGCGCGCCGTTCCTGCACGCGCACGTCGATGAGGATCACGACGATCACCATTCGACCTCGGTGCATGCGCACTTCTCGTCGCACGCGCCGACCCACGTTCAGCACCAGGGCGTCTCGCTCGAGGACGCCGATCGCGACCACGCGATTTATCTGCAGGTGTTCGTCGCTGTCGA
>DATCXH010000485.1:0-2900 GCA_036565925.1 Vicinamibacterales bacterium | reverse complement strand
GCGGCCGCACAGCCGCCGGCAGCGACCGCTGCGGCCGCTCATGTCGATCGAGTGAACGGGCTGTCTCTGGATCAGGCGATCGCTCGCGCACTCGACCAGGAGCCGTCGCTCCGCGTGGTGCGCAGTCAGATCGACGTCGCGCGCGGCGTGCGCACGCAGTCATCCCTGCGGCCAAATCCTAGTGTCTCGTTCGAACGTCGCGAAGAGCCGCAGGGAGCGGACAATCAGACGATGGTGTCACTCGAGTGGCCACTCGATCTGTTCCGTCGCGACGCACGCGTGGCGGTCGCGCATCGTCAGATCACGGCCGCCGAGCTCGCCGTCGCCGATCGAGAGCGACTACTTATCGCCAACGTGCGCACTCGCTACGGCGAGGCCCTGGCGACACTGCGCGATCTCGCGCTCTTCGACGAGCTCGCGATGGCGACGGAACGTCAGCTCGACCTGCTACGCTCGCGAGTCGAAGAAGGGGCGAGCGCGCCGCTCGATCGCGATCTCGTCGAGGTCGAAGTGCGTCGTCTCGAGTCGGAACGCCTGCTGCAGGCCGGTCGCGTCGAAGTGGCACTCATCGAACTGAAGCGCGTTCTCGGTCTGCGTCCGGATGCGACAGTCACGGTGCGCGAGACGCTCGAGGATCTGGTCCGGCGCGAGTCATCCGCAGTGCCAATCGCTGATGTTACCAGCGTCGTCGAACGGCGGTCCGATGTACGCGAGTCGGCCGCCCAGGTCGAAGTTGCCGGAGCCAAGCTGGAACGCGCGCAGGCCGAGGGTCGCTTCGACGTCAACGTGTTTGCCAACTACTCGCGAATGAACAGCGGCTTTCCCCAGCTCGGTGTTGCGCCGACGGGAGGGCTCACACCAATCCGCAGTGTGTTCCACTACCTCGCGGCCGGCGCGACGGTCACTGTGCCTGTCCGCAATCGCAACCAGGGTGACATCGCGGCGGCGCAAGCAGAACGACGTGGCGCAATCCTCGCTCTTGATGCGACGCGGTTGACGGCGGAGACCGAGTTCGCGGCCGCTCGAGTGCGCGACGAATACGCGCAGCGGGCGGTGCAGCTCTATGGCGGCGGCGCACAAACGCTGGCTCGCCAGAATCTCGCCGTGGTCGAGCAGAGCTTCCAGCTTGGGCGAGTCACGGTGTTCGACATCCTCACCGAACGGCGGCGTTACATCGAGGTCGAGCGAGGATACACGGACACACTGCGCGCAGCGTTTGAGGCACGCACGGCCCTCAACCAGGCGATCGGAGAAGGACGATGAACGGTGAATCACGCGTCACGCTGGGCACAGGGGTCGCCGCGGCCACGGCGCTCGCATTGCTGTTCGCGGGTGCAGGAGTGGCGTACTTGCTGATGCGGCCTGCTGGATTCGTCAGTCATGACACCGCGCCGATATCAACTCCGGCTCGCGCGCCATCTGGGACGGGAGGGACATCCGCTACCGATGTGATCATCACGCTGACTCCAGAAGCGGTGGAGCGCGCGGGTCTGAAGACGGCAACAGTCGCGACCGGGACGTCCGCCACAGAAGTTCGTCTGCCCGGCCTGGTCGAACCCAATGGCTACAGGCAAGTCGCGGTGACACCGCTCGTCAATGGACGTGTGACGCGCGTCGCCGCGCAACTCGGCGCACGCGTGCAGAAGGGCGAGACGATGGCCGAGATCTACAGCCCGGCGATCGCCGAAGCGCGAACGAAGTTCATCTCGGCCCAGGCCATGCTCGATGCACATGACCTCGAGCTCCAGCGCACGGAGAAGCTGGTGCAGATCGGCGCCGCAAGCCGTCAGGAGCTCGAGCGCATTCACGCCGAGCACGCCGCGCAGATCGCCGAGGTCAACAGCGCGCGATCGCAGCTCGAGCTCCTGGGTGTACCGACACCAGCCGCGCATGGCACACAGAGCGGAGACGCCGTCAGCGCCACCACCAACGTAACGGCGCCAATCGACGGCGTCATCACCGAACGCAACGCCAACGTCGGCCTCAACGTCGACGGCGCAACCAAGCTGTTCACCGTCGTTGACCTCTCGACCGTCTGGATCGTCGCTGACGTCTACGAACGCGATTTCTCTCGAGTCCGTGTCGGCAGCATGGCGACGATCACGACCACGGCGTATCCGGACGCCACACAACACGGACGTGTCAGCTACATCGATCCGCAAGTCGATGCCGCGACACGCACCGCGAAGGTGCGAATCGAGGTCGCCAATCCGCGCGGCGAATTGCGCCTCGGCATGTACGCCGACGTGGCCATCATCACGAGTGAAGCGACTGCAACGATCACCATTCCACGCGCATCGATCCAGCAGATCGGCAACCGCTCGGTGGTGTATCTGACTGATCCGCATCAGGCGGGCCGATTCGTCGAACGCGCGGTCACGCTGGGCGTGTCTTCAGGCGAGCAGGTCGAAGTCGTGTCGGGCCTTCAATCCGGTGATGTCGTCGTCACCGAGGGCAGCTTCTTCGTGAGGGCCGAGCGCGAGCGTCTCGGTACCTGAAGACCTCCTGAACGGCCTTCCCGGAAGAATTCAGAAAGTCTTCAGGCTGAGGTCCAAGGCTCGTCCTTTACAGTGCTGCGGATGCGCACTCCATGTCGATCGCTACTGATCTATCTGTTTGTCTTCGCTCTCATTCAACAGCAAGGTGTTCATCGACCGCACCAATACGCTGACCTTCGACGGCTACGGCCTTCTCAATGTCGGCGCCCGCTATCGTCGCGATTCGGTCGAGTACGCGGTTAACGTAAACAACCTGACTGATACGGAGTATTTCGCCTCAGTCCTGTATGACACGCAGCTGTATCCGGGCGAACCCATCAACGTCTTGGGTACCGTTCGTATCCGTTTCCGCTGACGTTCCGCGAGGAACAGACGTAGGGCGGGTCCTGTTCTATGGACCCG
>DATCXH010001176.1:0-7047 GCA_036565925.1 Vicinamibacterales bacterium | reverse complement strand
CGAGATGGCGACTGATGAATCGGACCGGATCACTGACACTGCTGGCCGACGCTGGCGTCGCTGGCTTCCTGTCGCCGTTCTCTTCGGAGCCGCTCTCGTCTCGCTCTCGTGTCATCAGTCGGCAGCGGATCGCGTTGCGACCGCCGAGGAGTCCACACGGACGCTCGCCGCTCGACTAGGCTCCGAGCTGGTGCGACGAAGCACTCCGTTGACCGACGCGCTGCAACAACTCGCTGAGGCCGAACGAGCAAGACGCCGCGGCGAAGCGGGGATTGACCCGAGCGCGCTTGGGGCCCGTTCTCTCGAGCGGGTCTCTAGTCTATTTGCAGTGGCAATCGTCGATCGTGAGCAAGGACTTCGATGGGCTCAGACGCGCTCTCCCTCGTCGCCATCAAGCGCAGACGTCCACGCGATTGAACAAGCCTGCGACGCGGTTCTCCGTCGTCCTGTCGCGACCTCGCCGACCGTGGTCAATCGATATGACCTACAGGCTGGTGGATCCGGTTTCCTCATTGCCGTTCCCGTTCGCGACAACGGTCGCGTTGTGAGCTTTGTAGTCGGCGTAGTCAGCCACGAGGATTTTTTCTCCGCGACGCTGGACGAAGTCGTCAGCGCCGACTACCAGTACCGTGTGCTCGAGGGCACTCGTGAGCTGTTTCGGCGGGGCGGTCCGGCGCCGTGGGGCGACATACACTCAGCGCGAGCTGCGATTCCGTTCTTCAACGTCAGGTGGGAGGCGGAGATCTCACCACTCGTCTCCCGCGCAGCGGAGCCTCACGCCGCGGTCGGCAACGCAGAACCCTATCCGGGAAAGCCATGAGAACTGCTGGTAGAGATCAGGTATGACACAGCGAAAAATCTTGGAGAGCCGGACACGTTGCACGCAATTTTTGGGTGATCTCGACGAATCGGGTGTTCGTCACACCCCTGGGATGCGTTTACCAGCACAATGAAGAGACGCTCGTCTACGGCTCGGTCGGGCCGGCTCCATGCAACTCACCTCCCATCCCTCGGCGGTTATGTCCAATCCCTCCGACGACGATCACGAGACCACGCGAGCAGTGGGATCAAACGCTCGATTCACCGGGGGTGTCTCCGAACGAGAGATAGAGCTCCTGACGCAAGTACGCGACACGGAGACACTCCTGCGGGAAGTGCACCACCGCGTCAAGGGCAACCTCCAAGTGGTCGTGTCCCTTCTCACCATGCAGGCCGGCACTTCAACAGATCCGGCCGTACGGCGTTCACTCGAGGAGGCGGCGACACGCGTTTCGACCGTGGCACTCGTTCACGCTGATCTTTCCGAAAGCGCCACGCTCGCGAGGGTTGATCTGGGCCAGTCTATTCGTCGCCTTGTTGCGAATGTGCAGCAGATCTTTGGCGAATCGGCGGCGACGGTCTCCGTCACGTTCAAGCTTGACGACTTATCGCTGCCGACTGAGCTCGCCACACCTTGCGCACTGATCGTCAACGAGCTGGTCACGAACGCATTCCGCTATGCCTTCAAGGGGACGCACGAGCCACGCATCGAGATTCGCGCCGACGCACGCGACGGGATTGCGACCATTGTCGTGTACGACAACGGACCGGGGCGCCCTGGGACGAGGAATCAGGAGGAACCTCACGGGTTGGGTCTGAAGCTGATGAAGATGTTGGCTGTCAAACAACTGCACGGAGCCCTCACCGTGGCAACTTCCGCGATCGGCACTGAGTTCACGGTGACCTTCCCGTGCGAGAGCGAGGGCAGACATGGACGTCGCTAAAGTCATGATCGTTGAAGACGACGTGATCGTTGCTGAGGATCTCAGTCGCGCGCTGCGCGCCAGCGGATATGACGTGCCAGGGTATGCCATGAGCGGGGACGAAGCGTTGGATCTGGCCCGAGCCGTGACGCCCGATCTCATTCTGATGGATGTCTTTCTTAGCGACGGGCACGACGGCATCACTGTCGCGCGCACGATCACCGATTGGATGGACGTTCCAATCGTGTTCATCACTGCGTGCAGCACCGAAAAGATGGTCGAGGCTGCGGTGAGCGCCGGAGCTGCCGGGTACATCGTCAAGCCGTTTCAGTTTCGACAGGTGACTGCGGCCATCAGGGTGGCCCTGCAGAGACGCCGCAGAACCGCGAAGCCACTTCCCGCCGCTGAGGCCGCCGGCCCGTTCGCTGCGCGGCTACAGCGTGCGCAGGCGTTGCTCTCCGACGATGCAGTGTGGACCGTCGGAGATGCACTTCATGGAGGTCCGAGAGGAATTCGGATCACCCGCCGCGAGAAAGAGATCATTCGAGGGTTGGTTTGCTGTCGCCGGCTCTCAACAGTCGCGATGGAACTTGGCATCAGCGTGCACACGGCCCGCAATCATCTCAAATCGATCTTTCACAAACTCGATGTGCACTCCCAGGATGAACTGCTGCAGTGTGTGATGCAAGACGATCAGCCGTGATCGAGGAAGCGCGTTCTCATCGGCCGTGCGCGGTGTGTGTATCACTCGCAGCGTAACGCTCTGACACGAGCCATATCGGAGCCGTCCAGACGACGTCCTCGGTGGCTCCTCGTCCCTGCGTCACCTCAAGCAGGAAGAACTCATCAGCCGATCTCCGCTGGAATTGCGTGAACACGATCGTGCCGTTGCCTTTCAGATCGGTGCCAGACACTTCGCGGTCCGCTTCGAGCGCTCCGCCGACCTCATCGCGACGGAGGCTGACCCAGTAGATCGCCGAAGGTTCATCGGGATCTGCGAGTCGGACTTCGATACGCAGGGGCGTTCCCTCTGTGAGCGGCACGAGGCTCCCGAGCGGGTGCCCGTTAATCGAGAACAGAACTTCCATGTTCCTGTCGCTGGAGACATACACGCGCCTGTGCGTGATGGCGTCGGCGATGGCGCGTTCGGTGAGCGATCGGGCCAGCACGACTGTACGGCTGGCCGCTCTGCACTCCTGCCTTTCTCCCTTGCACGCTCGCGCCGCTACCGGCGCCAAACGGAAGCCCGCGTTCAAGTAATGCAGATAGAGGAGCGTTTCTGCGCGTGGATCGCGTCGGCTCGCCTCATCACACGAGCCTCCGAGTAGCGGGAAGACGAACGCCGCAGGCAATTCACGAGGCTCATCGCCGCACGATTCGATGCTGCCAAAGAACCACTGATCATCGCTGGATGACTGTGCGGGCGCATGAACAGCGCCGATCAGCCACACCGTCGTGGCGAGTACCAACCGATGTCGTCGCATGTTGGCCATAAGCGCCCGTTCGGGGCGACGCAGGTGGTATCGGTCCAAGAGTGGGCCTCGCACGTAGCCCGGATCAGGCTATATCGCCAGCTCGACACCAGTGACGATAACGCAGGCGAATGTCTACACCTCTGGTTGACGCTGAGACTCAGGCTGAGAGCGGCGGCCACATTCTCGTGGCTGGCGAGCGCGACGACTCGTTGGTGCTGTGCGACATTTTGCGAAGTGAGGGCTACGGCGTCGTCCGCGTCTACGACGGGTGGGCGGCACTCGAGCATGTGCGGCAGTTCTCGCCGGACGTCGTGCTGCTCGACCAATCGCTGACCGGTCTCGACGGCGTTGACGTTTGCCGGCTTACCAAAAGCGACCCCGCGACACGTCTCGTCCCGGTGATTGTGGTGTCCGATCCTGGCGTTCGTGACGAGCGAATCAAGAGTATTGAAGCGGGTGCTGACGAAATTCTCTCGATACCGATCGACGTTGGTGCGCTGACCGCGAGAATACGTTCGCTGGTCCGCGTGAAAAGATACACGAACGATCTCGAGCTCGTGGCGTCGGTAATGATGACACTTGCCTCGATGATCGAAGCGCGTGATCGCTATTCAGAAGGTCACTGCCACCGCATGGCCAACTACGCCGCCGCTCTCGGACGCCGGATGGGCCTTGCTGGAAATGACCTGGAGGCACTTCGGCGCGGAGGGTTCCTCCATGACATCGGAATGCTGGCTATTCCAGACTCGGTGTTGCGAAAGGAGACCGCGCTCGAGCCGCACGAATACGAGTTGATTAAGTCCCACACGATCGTCGGCGAATCGCTCATCGCCAATATGCGGTCGCTCCGACCGGTCAGGGTTATCGTCCGTCACCACCATGAGCGGCTGGACGGCTCGGGGTACCCAGACGGCATCAAAGGTGACGCGATCGCGCTGCCGGCGCAGATCGTCGGGCTGGTCGACACCTACGAGGCGATCACCACGCCGCGGCCCTATCAGGCGGTGCGGTCGGGTGCTGAAGCGATCCAGATCTTGCGCGAACAGGCGATGCGAGGATGGCGCCGTCACGATCTTGTCGAGCACTTTGCTGGCCTCGTCCATCAAGTCAACGTCGCCACGCGGCCGGAGACACACTATGAGCTGTACTGAGGACGCACCAGCACTGCCACTGCGGATACTCGTCGTGGAAGACGATCCGGTGAGCGCGCACATGGTCACTCACGTTCTGGTGCGGCATGGGTTCGCCGTCACGCACGCCGTGGACGGGCGAGAGGCGATCGAGATACTCGAAATACTGCCACCAGTAGCCCTGATGGTGCTCGACCTGATGCTCCCCTTGGCAAGCGGGTTCGAGATCGTCGAGCGAGCTCGCGCACTACCGGCGTGGTCCAAGGTTCCGATCATCATGGTCACCGCCAAATCAGAGGAGAGCATCGTTCTGCACGCCTTCGGCGCTGGCGTTGACGAATATCTCGTGAAACCAATTCGTCCGGCGGAGCTGCTTGGCAAAGTGCAGCAGCTGACCGGGCGAACCGCTGCCGCCTGACATCAGGGCGTCGATGAGTCGCCCCAGTACGGAGATGCCACTACTCGGCACATTCCGCTACCGTCCCGTTCAAGTGGCGGCTGGTCTTGCCTCTGCTGCGCTCGGCCTCGTCGTCGTTGTGGCATGGCTGCTTCGATACGAACCGTTGATTCGTGTGCATCCACTGTTCCCGCCGATGCCTTATACGGTGGCGGTCGGTCTGTCGGCCTGCGGTCTGTCGCTGCTGGCAGTCGCTGGAGGAAGGCGCACGCTGGCGCGAGTGGGCGCCGTGTCTGTGTCAGTGCTTGGCCTCGCCACCCTCGCCCAGCATGGCCTTGGCGTCGATCTGAATGTTGATGGCCAGATCCTGGGTACGCTCGCCGCCGGCCTGCACGGACGGATGGCGCCAAGTACGGCGCTCAGCTTTGTGTTGCTCGGCATCGGCCTGATCGCGGTGTGCGTGAACCCACAGCGCGGAGCCTTCGCGTGCGCACTCTGCGGGACAACAGTTGCGGCGCAGAGCGGTGTGTTCTTCTTGGCCGACGCTTTCGGATCGGCGCAAGGCTACAGCATCGTCGCGAGTGATATTGCCCCTCATGTCGCCGTCGGCCTCACCATTGCGGCGATTGGCACGATCGCCACGGCCTGGCATCCCACCGACTCGACGAACACCGGCGTGCCGCCGTGGTTGCCCCTGCCAATCGCTCTCGGCATGGCGCTCATCTCGGTGTCTCTCTGGCAACAGTCCTCTTCAGATCGGCGCGCCACGACGGCGGGCGTCACTCTCCTCCGCGCTGAGCGGATCGGCGCGGAGATCAATCGTCGAGGGTTGCCGCTCGTATCGTCGCTGGTGCGGTTGGCGAACGTGTCGAAGCCGGGACGAGTGCGCGACGCCCGCATCGAGCCACGAACCGCTGCGGTCCTCGACCTCGAGCGATTTCCAGGTTTGTATGGCATAGCGCTCGTCGATCGTGAATCGAGTGAGATCTGGAGTGAAACCCGCGACCGGGCACTGCCTTGGCCGCCGCTGCTGAAGATGGTTTCCGAGCATCATGGGCACACGACGGAAGTAGAGCGTTCGCGTGCCGAGCTCATTGACCATGTGGAGATCGGATCAGGGACGTATGGTTTCGTCATACGTGTGCCTGTGTCACAGGATGACGGGGTGCGCGCGGTGCTTGGGTTGTTCCGCTATCAAGACTTTTTCCAAGCAGTCATTGGTGAGGACATCGGCACGGACTATGACGTGCGTGTCTTTGGACAACAGGGCGAGATTTACCGCCTCGGTCGGGCGAGGACGGACGCTGCCGAGATCACCGCGACGGCCACTATTCCATTTCTCGGCACGGTCTGGCACGCACAAATCTGGCCGCGCTCCACAGTCAATCCAAGTGGTTCGCTGGCCAACCGCACGTTGATTTTTGGCCTGCTGTTCTCGGGACTGGTCGGATGGACGGTGCAATTAGGGCAGCGGTCGGCTCAGCGCGGGAATCAACTGACCCGCGCGATTGCTGACCGCGAAGCGGCACAGGCGGCCTACGTGGCGAGTGAGGTCCGCTTTGGCCAAATCATCGATGCCGCAGCGGACATCATTTATCGAACTGACGCAATCGGCCGCTTCATCTTCGTGAATCCGGCGGCCGTTCGAGTCTTGAAGTGGTCCAGAGACGATCTCATCGGACGCGAGTACCTTTCGCTGATTCGGCCCGATTACCAGGAGACCGTACGCGCCTTTTACCAGAAGCAGGCGCAGGAGAGCATTTCAAGCACGTACTTCGATTTTCCAGCGGTCGCGGCTGACGGACAGGAGGTGTGGATAGGGCAGCATGTGCAGCTGCTGACCGACGCCGAGGGCATCATCGGCTTCCAGGCTGTTGCCCGTGACATCAGCGGCCGGGTCCGCCTCCAGAACGAGCTCCAGCAAACGCGTGATGCGGCACTCGAAACTGCTCGTGTGAAGTCGGAGTTTGTGGCGAGGACGAGCCACGAAATACGCACCCCACTCAACGGGATCCTCGGGTTCTCCAACCTGCTTGTGGGAACGTCGCTCGATGAGGAGCAGCGCACGTACACCGAAGGACTAAGACTGAGCGCCGACGCTCTTCTCGCCATCGTCAACGACATTCTCGATTTTTCGAAGATCGATGTTGGCATGCTTCGTCTGGAATCGGTGCCCTTCGATGTACAGACGACCATCGATCACGTGATCGTCGTCATGGCGGAGGCCGCGAGACGGAAGGAGATTGGCCTCGAGTTGCACGTCGAGAGGGGATTGCATCGGCGGGTCATCGGCGATCCAAGCC
>DATCXH010001171.1:0-4087 GCA_036565925.1 Vicinamibacterales bacterium | reverse complement strand
TACGCGGCAGGCGCCGTCGAGCAGCGAGAATTCGGTGTGCAGGTGTAGATGGACGAACTCAGACATTTAATGATCTTTGATCTTCGATCGTTGATTCGTTGGTGATTGTCGATTGGCGATTATCGATTGACGCGGTTCGGTCCTTGGCGCATCGTTGCCAATCGGACTGCCGCTTCGGCTCGTGACCTCCCAATCAAAGATCCCCACATCACAAATCAACAATCAACAATCCACAGATCGCCAAATCCACAATCGCTACTCCCATTCGATCGTCGAAGGGGGTTTGGACGAAATGTCATAGACGACGCGGTTGATGCCACGCACTTCGTTGACGATCCGCGACGAAATCGCAGCGAGCAGATCGTGCGGCAGGCGCGCCCAGTCAGCGGTCATCCCGTCGAGACTCTCCACCGCCCGGATCGCCACGGTGTATTCGTAGGTCCTCGCGTCACCCATCACGCCGACACTCTGCACCGGCAGCAGCACGGCAAAGCTTTGCCACAGCCGCTCATACCAGCCGGCCTTGCGAATTTCCTCGGCCACGATGCGATCGGCAAAGCGCACAAGATCCAATCGATCTCTGGTAATGGCGCCGATCAAACGGACGGCCAGTCCGGGACCAGGGAACGGTTGACGGACGACAAACTCGCGCTCGAGTCCGAGATCCTGCCCTACTCGTCGGACTTCATCTTTGAACAGATCGCGGAGCGGCTCGACGAGCGCAAACTTCATGCGCTCGGGGAGACCACCGACGTTGTGGTGGCTCTTGATCACGACGGCCGGACCGTGCACGGACGCCGATTCGATCACGTCGGGATACAGGGTGCCTTGTCCCAGGAATCCAAAGTCACCGAGCTCGTTCGCGCGCTTCTCGAACACGTCGATGAACGTCGCGCCGATGATCTTGCGCTTCTGCTCGGGGTCGGTCACGTCAGCAAGGCGCTCGAGAAAGAGATCGCTGGCATCGACGAAGTCCAACGGCAGCTTCAGCTTTTCTCGGAAGCGTTTCTGAATCTGGTTGGCCTCGTCGTAGCGAAGCAGGCCGTTGTCCACGAAGATACACGTGAGCCGATCGCCGATCGCCCGGTGGATCAGCATCGCCGCGACAGTGGAATCCACGCCGCCCGAAAGCCCACACACAACCTTGCCGGAACCGACTTGCTGCCGAATCCGCTCAGTGGCTTCTTCGATGAACGACGCAATCGTCCAATCGCCGACGCAGCCGCACACGCCGTAGGCGAAGTTGCGCAGGATCTCTGTGCCGAAGTCGGTGTGCGCGACTTCCGGATGAAACAGGAGCGCGTAGAGCTGACGCTCTGGCGCTTCCATCGCAGCAATCGGCGCCGTCGCACTGGTGGCCGCGATCTGAAACCCTGGCGGCACCGACGACACATCGTCTCCGTGGCTGGCCCAGACCCGCAGTTCGGGAGGCACCTCCCGGAACAGCTTCGGAGCTTTGCTGTGCTCGGGACTCCCGTTGCCCGATACACGCACGAACGCATGTCCGAACTCGCGATGACCGGACCGGCGAACCTCGCCGCCGAGCATGTCGGTCATCAGTTGCATCCCGTAACAGATGCCGAGGACTGGCGTATTGAGATCGAACAGGGTCGCGTCACACTTCGGAGCGCCCTCTTCCGACACGCTCTTCGGTCCGCCGGAGAGAATGATGCCGATCGGATTCTTCGCGCGAAGCTTCTCGACCGGAGTGTTGAACGGGACAATCTCGGAGTAGACAGATAGCTCACGCAGACGACGAGCGATGAGCTGTGTGTACTGCGAGCCAAAATCCAGGACGAGAATGGTTTGATGCGACACTTGGGGAGGCCTCAAGGCCGAAGGCTCAGGACTCAGGGCTGAACGTGCTGCCGTTGAGACGCGCTATTATCCCACAATATATAGTGGCGCGAGTGGCTCGAACGTACGTCTTATTGCTATTAGTTGTGTGGGGCTTCTGCCCGCGCGATGCCCACGGCGATCAGCGCCCGAAAAGACCCGAACCGCTGATCACCGCAATTCTTCCCGCCGAACAAGCCTGGCAGGTGCCGTTGTCCTCGCCTCCGTCGGCTGGTGCCGCGATGGACGACCGGCGAGCTTACATCCCGCTCGACGGCGAGCACTTCGTCGCCATCGACCGCGAGACCGGGGCCATGGTGTGGTCGATGGACATTGAAAGCCAATGGCCGCCGCTCGTATATGACGGCGTCGTGTATCTCGCGGCGAGCGACGAACTACATGCGCTCGATGCCGCGACCGGCAATCGCCTGTGGCGTGTGCTGCTGCCGCGCGGCGCGATGGCGCCGATGGCCATGACACCCGCTGGCGTGATCGTTCTCTCACCTCCCGACTCGGTGCTGGCATTCAAAACGTCTGACGGGAGCCTTTTGTGGGGCCGATCGCTTGGCGGACGAAGCGGCCGCGTCTCGATGGTCGTCAACAAGACGGACATCTACGTGTCGCTGGTTGACCGATTGGTGCGCATCGCTCCCGCTGACGGGTCGATTGTCTGGGAACGCACGCTGCCCGGTGATATTACGAGCATCGGCATTGCCCGCGATCGCGTCTTCGCGGGATCCACGACCAACGAGATCTACGCGCTCGATCCAAAACGCGGTCGCCTGGTGTGGAAGTTCCCGTTCGGTGGTGACGTTGTCGGTATCGCCGCCACCAACGATTTGGTCTTCGTGGCGGCACTCGACAACGTCGTGCGCGCGCTGAACCGCAGCAACGGCAACCAGATCTGGAAACGGGCTCTCACGACTCGACCGGTTGCGGCGCCTCAGGTCTTCGACGGCGTCATCGCCGTGCCTGCCGCCGACTCCGTCGCCACTTTTAACAGCAAAACCGGTGTTCCGATCGGCACGTTCGACGCAACCACCTTGCTTCGCGGACAGCCGCTCGTCGACGCGACACCAAAGCCATTCGCCGTGTCCATCCTGGCCATCACGCGCGACGGTCTGGCGATAGGGCTCCGCCCCGTCGAGATGTTGTTCAAAGAGACGGCGATTGAACCGCTCGCCGCCCTGCCCGGACACGCGGTTCAAAAAGAAGCGAGCCCGCTGCAGAAGGAAGCGACTTCGCTACCCTGACGCCGTCGGGCACGCCCCGCCTACGCTCGCGACGCGAGCGTCGGCGGATCTCGCCGTAGCCTTGGCAAAGGCTGCAGCGTCGCCGCGAGACGACGCACGCCTTCGCGAATACGTTCCGGTGTTGGTGCAGAGAACGACAGGCGGATCGTGTTGTGCCCGCTGCCGTCGACATGGAAGGCGCTACCGATCACGAAGATCACACCGTGCTCCAGCGCCTGCGCGAGGACATCCACGTCTCGGAGACCGTCGGGCAGCGTCGCCCAGATGAAGAATCCACCCTTGGGTTGCGACCACGCGAGTCGTCCGTCTGCGTGCTCGCGAAGCGCGGCTTCCATCACATCCCGTTTCATCCGGTACAACTCGCGGAGCCGCGGCGCCAATCGATCGATGACGCCTCGTCGCAGCGCCTCGATCACCATGCACTGATCGAGTATCCCCGACGTCAGGTCGCTTGATTGTTTGGCGGTATCGAATCGCTCGATGAGCATGGGCGGCGCCACCATCCATCCGACGCGGAATCCTGGCGCAAGCGTCTTCGACACCGTACTCAGATAGAGCACACGGCCGTTGGTATCGTCAGCGCGTAGTGGCCGCGTTTCCGCTTCACTCGCCACGTCCTCGAAGTACAGCGATCCGTATGGGTCGTCTTCGACGATCAGCAGGTCGCGGCGCTCGGCCCACTCGAGGAGCCGCGCGCGCCGATCGAGCGCCAACAGCGAGCCGGTGGGATTCTGAAAGTTCGGGATGACGTAGAGCAGCTTGATTCGCTTGCCTGCGCGATGTTCGCGCTGCCATACCGCATCGAGATCGTCGAGATCGATACCGCTGGCGTCTTGTCGCACACCGACCAATTCAGCCTGCGCATTCTTGAACGCCGCGATCCCGCCGGTGAACGTCGGCAATTCGACCAGCACCACGTCACCCGGGCTGACCAGCACGCGGGCGATCAGATCGATCCCCTGCTGCGACCCGCTGGTCACGATCAGATTTTCGAGAGC
>DATCXH010001167.1:0-11056 GCA_036565925.1 Vicinamibacterales bacterium | reverse complement strand
GCGAGCGAGCGACCGATCCCCACCCTGTCCGGGCTCGATAGACGAAGATGACGTGATCGAGCAGGTCGATCGACTCGAAGCTCAGAACCAGCGGCGGGTAGCCGTGCTGCTCCATGATCGCCGCCGCGGAGAGCGCCGCCTCGAGACAGTGTGCCGTGCCCGAACGAATCACGCCGCGAAAGCTGCGCAGCGTCTCGCCGTCCTTCTCGGTGTTATAGGGCAGCGCATTCAACCATTGCTGCACCGCGAGCGGCGTGCGTAATCGATCGATCACCTGACGCTCGGCGCGGGTCAGCGCGAGCGACGGTGGCTCGATCGGGTCAGTGCGTGGGAGCGGGGACCGCGCTGATGTCGGCAACGAGTTCGGATGGCGTCCAGGAATTACCGTTGTGGACCTTCACGAGACGGCCGTCGGGATCGATGACGACCGTTCGCAGGTTATGCGTGATGTCGATGGCGCTCTGTGGATTGTGTTCGACGTAGATGCCGAGCTGTGATCCGAACTTGTTCACCTCCGTGGGGTCACCGGTCAGGAATGACCAGATCTTCGGGTCGGCACCGCGTTGTGCCGCATACGGCTTGAGCACGGCCGGTGTGTCGAACGCCGGATCGAGGGTCATCGTGATCAGCCTGACATCGGCGAGCGCCGGAGTGCTGGCGAGTGTCTTTTGCACCGCGGCGAAGTTCCGATCCATCAGCGGACAGAACTCGGGCAGCGGGCAGCGGGTGTAGATGAACGTCAGCGCCACGCGATGCCCGCGGTAGGCGGAGAGCGACGTCGGCGTGCCGTTCTGATCGACGAACTTCGCATCGGTCAGTGTGTCGCCCGGTTCGCGGATGTCGGGTGGAGGCGGGGGCGCCGGCGCTTCGAGCGCGGCATGCCCGGTCTTCTCGAGCGTGCGCAGATGCGCCTCCACTTCGCCAACGACGAGTGTCGCCGTCACCAGGTCGCCTGGTTCCTTGCCCTTCAGCAGCCCTTCGTCCTTCACCTTGAACGGCATCGTCATCCCCGGCATGAAGCCTTTGATGTCTTGATGCTTGATGACGACCTCACTGCGTTCGGGGCGCACGGCGAGAATCTGACCTTGCAGTTGATACTCCCGCGCCGGAGTCTCAGCCGTGCCGCAGCTGGCTGCGACGAGCGCCGCTATCAGAGGAACCCAGAGGACCCGCATTCCGTCCACTGTAACACTCACGGAATGATCAATGCCGAAGACACAATGCCCAATGCCCAATGCCCAATGGCCAATGCCCAATGGCCAATGCCGAATGCATAATGCACAACGTCAGTTTCGACACAGTAAGTTTGAGCATTGAGCATTGAGCATTGTGCATTGTGCATTGAGCATTGAGGATCCATGGAACAAGCGCTCGTTCTGCGTGACGTCCGGAAGTCGTTCGGCGCCACGAAAGCCGTGGACGGCATCACACTCAACGTGCCACGCGGTGCGTTGTATGGAGTGATCGGACCGAACGGCGCCGGCAAGACGACATGCATCCGGATGATCATGTCGATTCTGTTTCCCGACTCGGGCGAGCTGTCGGTGCTTGGCCGGCGGTCTGCACTCGACGCGAAAGATCGCATCGGCTACCTGCCTGAGGAGCGCGGTGTCTATCGCAAGATGAAGGTCGGTGCGTTCCTGACCTACATGGCGCAGCTCAAGGGCGTGTCGGCTGAAGACGCTGAAGCACGCGTGCCGAAGTTGCTCGAGAGCATGGCGCTGCCCGGCACCGACAACAAGCGCTGCGAGGATCTCTCAAAGGGCATGCTGCAGCGCGTGCAGTTCATCGCCGCGATCATCCATCAGCCCGATCTCCTGATTCTCGATGAGCCGTTCAGTGGTCAGGATCCGGTGAGCGTACGCCTGCTGCGTGAACGGATTGTGCAGGAACATCGACGTGGTGCGACGGTCCTGCTGTCCACGCACGTCATGGCCAACGCCGAGGAGATGTGTCAGCACGTCGTGATGATTCACGAGGGACGTAAGGTCCTGGACGAGTCGATGATCGGCCTCCGTCGTCAGTTCGATACGCGGACCATTCACTTCGAGCCGCTCGATCCCGATGCCGACCCGTCGCCGTTGCGGGTAGTGCCGGGTGTGGAGCGCCTCGATCGACACGAGGGCGGCTTCACGATCACCCTGTCTGAAGGCGTCGATCCGGCTGGTGCTATTGGCCGGCTCGCGATGGCTATCGCGCCGGCGCGCATCGAGCTTGCTCGGCTTCGGCTCGAGGATGTGTTCATCAGAATCGTCGCGGAAGGCGCGAGGGACGGCGACGCTCGCGCGCTTCGCGCGAGTCTCCTTGCGCCGGGAGCAGAAGGGGCCCTTGTATGAGGAGAGTGTGGCTGGTTGCGTCCCGGGAATTCATGTCGGCGGTGGCCAACAAGGGCTTCGTCATCGGTCTGCTGATCATGCCGGCGATCTTTGCGGGCCTCTTCTCGCTGATGCCAAAGTTGATGAACAGGCCGGGGGAGCAGATCCGCGCCGATGTTCGCGTCATCGATCCCACCGGACAGATCTTCGAGGGTCTTCGGACGGCGTTGAGCACTGAAGCCATTGCCCGGCGACGCCAGGAGAACGCGCGACGGGTGCTCGACAATGCGCCGGAAGCCGTGCGCGACGTCGCGGGGGATTCGGCAGAGACCGCGATGGAGCGCGCCCTCGGAACGATTCCAGTGTTGACGGTTGTTGAGCGGCCCGCGAGTTCGGATCTTTCGCAGGAGAAGTCCTGGCTCACCGAGGCGGGACCTGCGAATGCGCCACATCGGCTCCTTGTCGTCGTCCATCCCAACGCGGTCGTGCCGAAGGCGGGCAGCACTGATTACGGCACGTACGACCTCTTCGTACCCGAGAACACCGACGAGCGGATCGAGACGACGTTCTACGATGGATTTCGCGAATCAGCTCTGGCCGCGCGTGTGCGTGCGCAGCAGATGGATCGCGCGCAAGTCGAAGCCGTGATGCGTATCCCGAGAGCGACATCGACGACAGTTGGTCTCGATACGGAACGCCGGACCAACGTCCGGTTCAATCGCGCGTTGCCATTCGTCTTCGCCGGGCTACTGGTGTTCGGCATCATGATCGGCGGCCAGACATTGCTGACGCAGACGATCGAAGAGAAATCAAGCCGCGTCGTCGAGGTTCTGCTGTCAGCGGTCTCACCGCTCGAGCTGATGGCGGGAAAGATCCTCGGGCAGATGGCCGTCAGCATGCTCGTGCTCGCCCTCTATATCCTGATCGGACTGGCGCTGCTCTCGTCGTTCGCGATGCTCGGCCTGCTCGATCCGCTCCTCATCGTGTATCTGATTGTGTTCTTTCTCGTCGGCTATCTTGTCTTCGCCTCGGTGTTCGCGGCGGTGGGCGCCGCTGTGAACGAGATGCGGGAGGCGCAATCGCTGATGACGCCGATCATGCTGGCACTCATGGCGCCGTGGTTCTTCGCGGCCCCGATCGGTCGCGACCCGAATGCGGCCTTCAGCATCGCGATGAGCCTTATTCCGCCGGTGAACACGTTCGCGATGATGGTCCGGCTCGCGTCGAGTACGCCACCGCCGTTCTGGCAGGTGGCGCTGAGCATCGCGATCGGCCTGGCCTCCGCGGTTGCCGCCATGTGGTTCGCCGCCAAGGTCTTCAAAGTGGGGTTGCTCCTCCACGGCAAGCCACCGACCTTTGGCACACTCATCAAGTGGGCGAAAATGGCGTAATGGCGATTTGGGTCGGAACGTCTGGCTACAACTATCCGGAGTGGAAGGGCACGTTCTATCCGGAGACGCTGCCAGCGGCGAAGATGTTGCCGTACTATGCCGAACGCTTTCCGACGGTCGAGATCAACTACACGTTCTATCGCACTCCCAACGAGAAGATTCTCGATGGCTGGAACAAAGCCACGCCCGATCGCTACAAGCTGACGCTGAAGGCGCCGAAACGCATCACGCACGATCGCCGTTTGCGCGACTGCGCCGAGCCGGTGAGGCAGTTCTTTGAAACAGCCGCGACGCTCGGACCCAAGCTCGGGGCGTTGCTGTTTCAATTGGCGCCGAACTTCAAGAAGGACCTGCCGCTGTTCGACGCCTTCCTGGAGAGTTTTCCGCCGCGAGTCTGTGCGGCCTTCGAGTTCCGTCACACGTCATGGCTCGACGAGGACGTGTACGCAAGGTTACGTGCGCGTAACCTCGCCTTGTGCATAGCCGATAGTGAGAAACTCTCGACGCCAATCGAGATCACGGCTGAGTACGCGTATTTCCGGCTGCGGGACGAAGGCTATCAGGAGGCCGACCTCGTGAAATGGGCGCAGGTGATCCGCGAGAAGACTGGGGGCTGTCACGAGGTGTTCGTCTATTTCAAACACGAAGAGAGTGGTAAAGGCCCGCAATTCGCGAAGGTTTTGACTGACCAGTTAGCGCTCTAGAGAGGCGATCCTATTGCCGTACTTGGGCGAAGCGAGGCACTAACAGAAAACCCCAAAGGATCACCGACCATCGGCCGCTCGTGAAAGCTGCGTACAATCCTCGATTTTTGCAAGTCGGCCTCAGTGATTTTTCGGCACGGAGTGTGCGACCGCGCTGAGCCGTGCACAACCTAGTACAGGCTCCCGCCCTGCGTGGGACGTGGGACGTACCAGCTCCAACTCTTCAATTCAGCGTGACGGGTTACAAAGGCTTCGAGGACGAAATTCTCCAACTCCTCAATGCGAACCGACCCGTTGCACAGACGCGGCGATGGCTCGACTGGCGGTACACCCAACTCCCCGGCGTTCCCGCGCCCAAGGTGTTCTGGATCCGCTATAACGACCGGCTCCCCGTCGGCATGGCCTCCTTGATCTTCCGTCGATACTGGGTGAACGGTGAGCCCCGCGACGTCGCCGTCCTCGGTGACATCTCGCTGAAACAAGATCTGCGCGGGCTCGGCCTCGGCCGCCAGTTGATGGCGTTCATCGGCCGGCATCTGAACTCGTGGCCGAATCATTCCGCCTTCGTCATACCGACGTCAGCGGCGGAGCGGTGCCTGAGCGCAACCGGATGGACGACTGCCGGTTGCTTCGTGCCGCATGTCTTCCTCGTCGATCCTACCGACGCATTGAGGCGTATCGTACGCCGTGAATGGCTGGTGCGCAGCATCGCCGCCGTGTACAAGCGCGCGGTGGCCACTGGCCTGCGTCTGACTGGCTCACGTCACGCGTCGCTGCAGTTCGCCGACGACGTCGATGAAACGTTCGACACGCTGTGGCGTCAATTTCCCAAGCGCAATCTGATTCTGCGAGACATGAGTCAGGAGACGCTCAGATGGCGTTACGTCCGTCATCCGGATCATCGCTTCAGAGCGGCGAAGCTCATGACCGATGAGGGACTCACCGGATATCTCATCTTCGAAGTCGGCCAGGATCGGACCTGTCGTATTCATGACATCTTGGTGAAGCGGCCACGAGACCTTCACCGCATGCTCCTACTCTTCGCGCAGCACGTGCACACGATGGGGGGGGCGCGCAGCATCCGCCTGGTGCTGGCCGACCGGCACCCGTACAGTCGCAGCCTATGGAAATCGGGCTTCGTGGCCAGACCCAAACAATCGGTGTTTCAAGTCCGCTCGGCGGAAACGGGCTTCAACCAACAGGCCTGGCACCTCACCGCAGGGGATAAGGACGTCTGACCGTTTACGCATACGAGGTCACGAACTTCACGACCTCTCGCTCCGCCCAGTAGCCGTCGTACTCGCCGTTGCGGCGTTCGACAAAGGCACAGTGCCCGCCGTTCCGCGTCACCACGACAGTCACGAACGGATTGTTGACGACTGACGGATCGCGGAACGGATCCACCGGTACGAAGGGATCATCTTCCGCGGTCAGAATCAGTGCCGGCACGCGGATGCGATCGATGACACGCATCGCGCTCGCCCGGTAGTAGTAATCGCTCGCATCGCGAAACCCGTGATGCGGTGCGGTGAACGCTTCGTCGAACTGCCGGACCGTCCACACGCGTCCGAGTTCCTCGAGCGAGAACTCGCGCGGAAAGAGTGCGGCCTTGCGCCGCATGCGCGCCTTCAGCCGGCGCACGAAGTTGAACTCGTAAGCGATGTTCGAGCGTCGCTCCAACGCCTTCACACACACCGCCAGGTCCATCGTCGGCGACACCGCGCACACGGCTTTGAGTGCCGGGAAGGCATCGCCGAGCTCGCCGGCGAGCTTCAGCGTGAGGTTGCCGCCGAGGGAGTAGCCTGCGACGGCCACCGCAGTGATGCCATCTCGAGCGACCAGCTCACGCAGCACGAACAGCGGATCGTTTGTCAGTCCCGAATGGTAGAGGCCGCGGGAGAGATGTTCGGTGTCGCCGCAATTGCGCTGGTTGAGACGAACGACATTCCAGCCTGCTGTAAAGGCCTTGTCGGCCATGCCCCCCATGTAGTGCGCGGAGCTCGAGCCCTCGAGTCCGTGCAACAGGAGCAGCGCCGGATGCCGTGCGGGTTCGGCGTGCCAATGACAGTGCGCGAGCACACGTGCGTCGGGTGCGACGTCGAAGAACCGTGGCACCGGCGGCGGCAGTCGCGGGAACGTCCGCGGCTTTGCCCACGCGTAGATCGTCTGGATGTGGCCGTTCGCGTAGAGCGGCCGGTAGTCGGAAGCTTCGAAGGTCACACCGGGAGAGAGGTCTTGAGCCTGACGAGATAGTGTTTGTGCATCGAGTGATCGTCGATTTTTTCGACACCGCCTTTCAGGATCTCGATCGCGCGCTCACGAAATGCTCGCTCCTGCTCGTCGGTGAAGCCGCCGCTGAGAACGTGCTTGAACCCGTCGGTGAGGAGGCCCCCGACTTGTCCCAACACGGCAAGGTTGACCGCGCCTTTCGCGAGCGTAAACGCATCCTTGATCGTCTCCACGGCGGAATCGGCGACGCTCGCTTCCCCGGCGTGGTCGAAGAATCGCTGGCTGCCGTAATGACAGAACCCCATCGAGAACAGCGGGACTCTCGGCACGATGTCGCGATCGTTCACGAATCGAAAGATACCAGACCCCAACTTGGCGTTGACCGCATCGGCGAAATCCTTGGTGCCGACACGCGGTTGTCCGAACGTATAGACGCCCTGCACTGGAATTTTGCTCACGAACAGCGCCTGAGCCGCGCACAACTCCGCGAGCGCGCCGCCGAGGCTGTGACCGGCGATCCAAATCCTTTTACTGCCGCGATTGACCAGGCGCCGCGGCAGGATTTCTCCAGCGGGCAGCGTCACGCCCCACACTTTCCGTAGCGCACCGTAAAAGCCGGAGTGGACTTTGCCGGCATCCTTGTGATCCCACGGATCGCATGTCGCCCGAAAATCCACGAACCAGTCCATGGGACGGTCCGGCTGCGTCCCGCGAAAGGCGACGATGATCGCGTCGTCGCTCTCGGCGACGAACCCCTGTGTGTCCTGGTTGTCGAAAAAATCAAAGGCGCCCGTAAAACCGCTCACCTTCGCCCATTTGGCGCAACGCTCCGGCGTGTCGTAGGCGACCGCCGCCGCCTGGGCCAACATCTGAGCATTGGCCATCGAAAACGACGTCGCATGAGGGTCGAATGCCATGGTGATCGTCCTTTCGCGGGAGCAGCAGGAGCAGTATATTCGCCCCTGCCGCGCCCCGAAGCCCGCCGAAGCCGTAATGCGGCGGCGGGCAAAGGCGGGTGAGGGAGGCCACCGATGACGCGAAGAGTGATCCATCTGCAATTAGCTGCGGTCGGCGTTGCCCTGGTGCTCGCCGCACTCGCCAGCGGCGTTGGGAGCGCACAGGCTCCGCGCCCAGTGTCCATCGACGGCGATGACATCGGTGGTGTCGTGACCGGTCCTAAGGGACCGGAAGCCGGCGTCTGGGTCGTCGCCGAGACGACCGACCTTCCCACGCGTCTCATCAAGAGCGTCGTCACCGACGATCAGGGTCGCTATGTCGTGCCCGATCTTCCGAAGGCGACCTACAACGTGTGGGTGCGTGGCTACGGTCTCACTGACTCGCCGAAGACAAAGGCAACGCCCGGCAAGCAGCTCGCGTTGAGCGCCGTGCCTGCGCCGAGTCCGCGCGTCGCCGCCGAGTACTACCCGGCGCAGTACTGGTTATCGATGTTGCAGGTGCCGCCCGCGAGTGATTTTCCCGGCACCGGTCCGACGGGCAACGGCATTTCGCCAAGCATGCGATCGCAGGGTGAGTGGATTCGCAACGTCATCAATACTGACGGCTGCACCGGCTGTCATCAGATGGGCAACAAGGCGACGCGCGAGATCCCTGAAAACCTCGGGCGCTTTGAGCACTCTCGCGCCGCATGGGATCGCCGCATTCAGTCCGGTCAAGCTGGCGGCGGCATGAGCAGCCGCTTCACGCAGGTCGGTCGTCCGCGCGCGCTGGCGATGTGGGCTGACTGGACCGATCGCATCGCGGGCGGCGAACTGCCTGCCGTCGCGCCGCAACGGCCGCAGGGCCGTGAGCGCAACGTCGTCGTGACGATGTGGGACTGGGCCGATCCGAAGGCCTACCTGCATGACGAGATTGCGAGCGACAAGCGCAACCCGACGGTGAATCCCAACGGTCCGATCTACGGCGCGCTCGAGGCCAGCGCTGACTACATGCCGGTCGTCGATCCAAAAACGCACACCGCGACGCAAATCAAGCTCGTCGTGCGCGATCCGAAGACGCCCAGCGAGGCGAACACGCCGCCGGCGCAGCCCTCGCCGTACTGGGGCGAGGAGACAATCTGGACGAGCCAGGCGAACGCCCACAGCTTCGCGATGGACAAGCAGGCGCGCGTCTGGATTGCCGCGCGCATTCGTCCGAATCAGACGGCGGACTTCTGCAACCAGGGCTCGTCGCATCCGTCGGCGAAAGCGTTTCCGATCGCGCAGAGCGGGCGTCAGATGCAGATGTACGATCCGAAGACCAAGACCGTCACGACGATCGACACCTGCTTCGGCACACATCATCTCAACTTCGATGACAACGACGTGCTGTGGTTCACCGGTGGCGGCCCTGTCGAGGGCTGGTTCGACACGCGTGTCTACGACAAGACGAAAGACGAGCAGAAGGCGCAGGGCTGGACGGTGTTCGTGCTCGACACGAATGGCAACGGAAAGCGTGACGCCTACGTCGAACCTGACCAGCCGGTCGATCCGACCAAGGACAAGCGCATCAACGCACCGTTCTACGGCGTCGCACCGACGCCTGGCGGCGACAGCATCTGGGGGTCGGTGATGGGCATGCCTGGATCGCTCGTGCGCTTGACGCTCGGCTCGAATCCGCCCGAGACAGCGCTTTCGGAAATCTACGAAGTGCCGTGGAAGAACCCGAAGGCGTCAGGGCAGGGCTTCGCGCCGCGCGGCATGGACGTGGACAGCAACGGTGTGGTGTGGGCAGTGCTCTCGAGTGGACAATACGCGAGCTTCGATCGTCGCAAGTGCAAGGGACCACTGAATGGTCCGAATGCGACGGGGCAGCACTGTCCCGAAGGCTGGACGCTCTATCCGTTCCCGGGTCCGAACTACAAGGGCGCAGTGGATTCGGCGAGTGCCGACACGGCGTACTACAACTTCATCGACCGTTTCGACATGCTCGGCGTCGGCAAGGACGTGCCGCTCGCGACCGGCAACGGATCGGAAGGCCTGCTGGCGCTCGTGGACGGCAAGTTCATGACGTTCCGCGTGCCATATCCGATGGGCTTCTATGCGAAGGGCATCGACGGTCGTATCGACGATCCGAAGGGCGGCTGGAAAGGGAAGGGCATCTGGACGACCTACGCGACGCGTGCGCCATTCCACGTCGAAGGCGGGAAGGGCACAACGAGCAAGCTGGTGAAGTTCCAGGTGCGGAACAGTCCGCTCGACAAGTAGAGGCGGATACGTAGAGGCGGGTCTTTCAGACCCGCCTTCAGTTCGCCTTCAGACACGCCTATCTAATGCTGCTGCGAGCGCTGCTGGCCTTCCTCGCCCTCCCGGGGCTGGTGGCGTTCGCGATCCCGCTCCTCATCGTGTGGCCTCGTGCGCGCGAGGGTTCATTCAACGCCCTCGCGCTCATCCTCCTCGTGCCCGGCATCACGCTTCTTCTGTGGTGCGTCCGCGACTTCCTCGTCACCGGCAAAGGCACGCTCGCGCCGTGGGACCCGCCGCGCAATCTCGTTGTCTCTGGTCCGTATCGCTACTCGCGTAATCCGATGTACGTCGGGGTCAGCCTCGTGTTGTGGGGCTGGGCGATTGCGTTCGGCTCGTGGGCGCTGGTCCTCTACGCGCTCATCGTGATGGTGGCGTTCCACGTCCGCGTTCTCGTGAACGAAGAGCCGTATCTGGCGCGGACGCACGGCCGTCGCTGGGACGACTATCGCGCGCGTGTGCCGCGATGGATGTTTCGCAGTCGTCGCGCAGTGATCTTCGGGTGGGCGGCACTCATCGTGTCGATCGCCTTGGCCGGTCTGACCTACGAGGCGTACGCCGATGCCGAAGCCGCGCGCGAATTCCCACCGCCGGGCACGATGGTGGATATCGGTGGACGACGGATGCATCTAGTGTGCATCGGTCGCGATGACTCGATGGATCCAACGGTGATGTTTTTGTCGAGTGGCTGGGGCAACTCGATGAGTGCCTCGAAAGCTCGCGAGCGTCTTTCGACGCGCACGCGTGTGTGCAGCTACGACTATTTTGGGCGCGGATGGAGCGATGCTGCTGACGGCATGACGACGATCGGTGGGATGGCGAACGAGCTCGGGGTTCTGCAGGATCGCGCGAAGCTCACCGGTCCGTTTGTGCTCGTCGCGTCCTCTGTTGGCGGGCTCGTCGGCGAAATGTTCGCGCGTACGTATCCTGAGCGCGTCGCCGGAATCGCCTTCGTGGATGCCGCCAACAGTCTGGCGCTTCCGCGCATCGCTGAACAGCGATGGACAGTGACCGCATTGACGTGCACCGCGGGGATGCTGTCGCGGTTCGGTGTGATCCGTCTGATGGATCCGTTTGGGCTCGGTGGAGATACGGAGGGAGAGCGCCGATCGGCCGCGATCACGTATGGCTCGCGACCGTGGACCGCGACGTGCGCGCTGGCGCGCGGCATGTCAGCG
>DATCXH010001165.1:0-4256 GCA_036565925.1 Vicinamibacterales bacterium | reverse complement strand
CCTCGTCGCAGGCGATGTCCCCCGCTGCGGCGGGGCCTCGCGGCTTCCACCGAGCGGATGCGGTGTGAGGCGTTCGACGGCCCATGCGACGTTGGCGACTTCGTCAGCGAGCAGGTGCACTTCCTCGAGTGGCGGCCCCTCGATGGCGTCTGCTGGCGAGGCGGCGATGAACAATGGGGACAGGCCATCGGCATCGTGCCGGTCGAGGCGGAACATGTTCCACCGGCCACCGGGCGGATTGGCCAGCGTGGTGTCGCCGAAGACGTCGGTGATCGCCACGGCGGTGCTCTCGTAGATCGTCCACGCGTCGAGCGCGATCGGAATCAGGAACCAGTCGTCGCTGTAGCTGAGCGCGAAGTCGAGCACCATCAGCGTGGCCGGGGAAGGCGGCTTCTCCGGATCCGACAGCAACTCCAACTGATCGAAGCGAACGCCTGGATTTTCGAATGTCCAGAAGCGCGGATTGGGCATGCCGGCGAAATCGAGCGGGGCCGGAATCCGGAAAGCGCGCCGTGTTGTCGCCGTACCAGTCGCGCCCAGCGTGCCGACCCCGTGCTCGAAGTCGTACCATTCGAGCCGGCCGTCAACATACTCGGGCGCCACGAGTACCGCCTCACCGGTTGCGCCCATGCCTGATGCAGTGAAGGCGTACTCGACGTGCTCCGGATCCCAGGTCGATGGTCCGCTCGCGGGATGATCGAATCGCGCCGCGGCCCAGGCGATCCACGCGCGCAGGACTTTGGCTTCGTTCGGATCGATTGGCGGTGTGCTCGCCGGTGCCAACCTGGCGCGGATGACCCGGGGCAGTGCGGCACCATCGGGCACACGACCGTCGACCATGTCGAACCACTCGCGCGTCTCTATATCCACGTCGATGTCCGGCCGTACGAAGGGACTCTCCGAGATCCAGAACGGCACGCGGCCGTCCATGCCGCCCGCCCGCAACATGCGAACGAACTGCAGGCCGGCTTCCGTGCGGAGGCGCAGGTTGTCGAGCCCTGTTTCGGGGATCGCCTCGCGTTCGACCAGTGTTTCCAGCGGAACCTCCACCGGCTTGATCGTCGAACTGCCAGTAGGGGTGGTCGCGGCGATGCCGCCGCGTAACTTGGTCAACGGCGACGAAGTGCCCTCGATGCGCACGTCGATCGGCGTGGCGCCGCCATCGTGTCGAAACTCGCCGAACTGCCACTGGCGTCCGAGCAGCCACAGCGGATCGTGGATGCGTGCCTGCACCGAGGTCACCATGGTTTCGTCGGTGGAATCGGGATGGAGCCGGATCCAGGTCGGGTAGGTTTCCATAGGCGGTCAGAGCGAAAACGAAATGCCGGCGTTTCCCGGCCGCTGTCCCAGCCATGCGAACGGCATGAGCCCGCCGCGGCTGAAGGTGGTTGGTGGCTGGACGCGCATTCGCGCGAACATCAGCGTGTCGCGCAGTACGTCTACGAGCGTGGTGCTCGTCCACGCCACCGTAGGATTCGGACTGACTGCCAGGAGGATCGCTTGCGGTGCTCTCGTGCTGGCATTGTTGAATCGCAGCGCCATTGCCGTATCCCGCGAAGGCGACGGAATGGTTTCGGTCCATGCGTCGATCAAGAGCCCACCGATGGCCTGCGTCGGGGGCAGTCCCACCGGTGCAGCAATCAACACCGACAATCGTCCCGATGGCGATCGTTTCGACACGCTGGTGAACGACGTCGCAATCCAGCGATCGCCATCCGTCCACGGCGACTGCGCGATCAGCAGATTGGTCGAGGTGTTGTCGCCGGCGATCTCGCGCCGCAACAGCAGGTCGGACAGCAAGGCGGCTTTCGGGCGGGTTCGTCCGCTGGCGTCCACCCACGTTCGTGGCACGTCGAGCTTTCCGTCAAGCAGGCTGTGTGGCGGCGTTCCCGTGGCCGTGACCAGCGATTCCGGATCGCGCGGGGTGAACGCGATGACGCCCGGTAAGTCGCCACCAAACAACGCGCGCAGCCGTTCTCGCGCGGTCCCTGTGGACGCACCAGCCAATCGCGTTTCGACGGCGTTCATCATCGCGTCCTCCTGTTCGAGAGTTGGACTCGTGCCGAGGACAAGCCCCGGCACGCGAACCCCGAACGCGGCCGCGCGCAGTGTGGTGGCGATCGCATCCGTCCGAGCGATCAGTTCGTCGCGTACGGCCGTTAACTCGGCAAACGCGGCGGCGACGCGGGCCGGGAGATCGCCGGCGTCCTCCGTCGCGGCAGCGGTCATCGCGCTCGGCGGATCGAATGCATCGGGTCGCAGCGGTTCGCCGCGGGTCAACACGCGGGCGGCCGACTCGCAGAGTCCGACGAGATCCATCCACGCGCGGTCCTTCCGCACACGGGCATCGGTCAGTTCCGAACTGGTCGAGGCTTCACGGACGACGAGCGAGGCGAGGTCGTCGCCGCCATTGCATCCGTTGAGGACGATGTCGATGGCGGCAGTGCGAAGTGACGATAGCCGCACCGCGATCGGCGTGGCGCCTCCGTCGACGGTGACGATGATGTTGTCGGCCGGACCGAGTACGAGCCCGCACCATGCATCGAGGATTGGTTCGGCACGCGAGCGTGGAGTGACGCGGCTCTCCCATCCAGGCGCGGTGGCCGTGTCAGGCAGCGCGATGACGATGCGGTGCGTGAGACGAATACCAGTGGCGGGCGTTTCGACAACGCGAAGATCGGGAGGCGATCCGCCCGCGGCGATCGACTCGACGTCGATGAGTGCACCGATGGGATTTCCTTTGACGATCTGAAACACGGCTTCGGCGGTCAGCGCGTCGGCAACAGCGTCGAGCGCATCGTTCAGCACGGTCGCGCCTCGAACCGTCTCTGGAGCGCTCGATGCGGGAACGCCGGTCTGCTGAAGCGCCAGACCGTCCAGTACGCCCATGCCGCTCAGCGCTGGGAACTGCGCTCGGAGTTGAATGAGCGCGGATTCCGCTGGAGTGCCTTTGACTGCGCGTTCGAAGCGCACACCGAGCAGCTCGTTCAGCGATCGGCCGTTACGAATGCCTTCGAGAATCCATCGCGCCAGTCGCACTCGGCGCGAGGACAAATCGATGTCGGCGTGATGACTGTTGGCGCTCTGCGCGCGTCGCGCACCGCTGCGCAGTACCGCCGCGGCCGCCGCCTGATCGAGCGACGGCGTATGAATGAACTCGGCTGCTGCGGTGCTCGGATCCGCGCGCCGCACGTCCTGAAGACAGCCCCAGCCACCGATGACGACACCCGTCGGCGCAGCGGCGCGGAGCGTCTCGAGGCGACGGGTGGCGAGTGCGGTGAACCACGCATCGATGCGGTGATTGCAGATGTCGAGCGTACCGAACAACTCGGACTCGAGCCTGGTGGCCGGATACGTCGCGAGCTTCGCCAACGACTGACGGAATGAGGCCAGTCGCGCTGCACCAGGACACGACGCGAGTGGTTGCGCGAGGTTGCCGACCAGCGTGCGGATGCGTTGAAGTTCTTCGGCGTTCACCTGGATGTCACCCTCTGGCAATGGCCGAGGCGGGCGAGGATCGGTCGGCTCGTCGGGTTCGTCCGGGAACGGATCGACGTCATCGCGACGGCGTGCCAGCGCGGGTGGTATCGCTGGTCGAGGTGCTGCAGGTCTCGGTGCGAGCGGTGTCACACCGCGATCGAGGATCGCAGGATCGATCGGGTGAACGACTGGGCCAGGCCCGGTGTCAGTGAATGCCCGAACGAGTACCTCGAGATAGATCTGGCCGCCGAACCGCGCCTCTTTTCGATCCAGGTCCAGCCGCGACGCCTCATCGAGCGACGCCGCAAGGCAGGCACCCCTTGCCAACCGGGTCCATTCGAGGAGCGCGGCCTGACGCGCCACTCTTCCCAGCACCGACGAGTGGAGCGGCCGGCTCAAGAGGGCGGCTGGAAGTGCTGCCGCCAGTGCGGCGCATTCCGACGCGGTGGTCTCATCGACGATCGGACGTGCAACCGGCAGCGGCGTGCCATCGATGGTGCCGGTGATTCGAGCGTTGCGCCAGGTGTCACGAATCTGATTGCGCGTCGAACGGGCAAGTGATCCCGCCAGCGTCGTCCATCGATTCGGACTCGTATTGCTGGCGTTCTGCTGCGTCGTCTCGGCGAAGAGCTGCGTCGATCGGCCCAGGTGGAGTAGCGCCTCTTGTGACGAGCCATCGAAGACGACGCCCTGACGCATCATCGCGAACCATGTACGCGCCGCTTTGAGCAGTGGCACGAGCTGCGGATCGATGCTCTCATGACCGGCGGGTGTGA
>DATCXH010001160.1:0-2859 GCA_036565925.1 Vicinamibacterales bacterium | reverse complement strand
GGGACGGGCAGCGGCTTCGCGACGGGCTCGATCGTCACCGACTCCGGCAACGCGGGTAGTCGTATTGTGAATCGGCTGCCGAGCCCAGAGCCCTCACTATGCGCCGACACGTGTCCACCGTGCATCTCGATGAGCCGCTTGACGAGGTGCAGGCCAATGCCGAGACCGCCGTGAATCCGGTTTGCCCGATCGACTTGAGAGAACATCTCGAAGATGTTCGACAACTGCTCCGGCGGGATCCCCATGCCGGTATCGGTGATCGTCACCACCGCCTCGCCGTTCGAGCGCTCGATGGTCACCCAGAGCTGTCCTCGCGGTGCCATGTACCTGCACGCGTTGTTCACCAGATTCCCAAACACCTGCCCGAGCCGCGCCGGATCCGCTTCGACGACGATCGACGGTTGCGGTGCCATGATGCTGACCTCGTGACTCGAGCGCTGGATCAGCGGTTGGCACATCTCGACGGCGTTGCGAACGATGGCGACCAGATCGACGCGCTCGCGGCGCAGCTCCATGCGGTCGTTGGTGATGCGACCGATGTCGAGGAGATCGTCCATCAGGCGCGCCATCAGCGCGACCTGCCGTTCAATGACTTCCGACACACGATCGACGAGTGGATCCGGTTGCGTACGACTCTTCAGCAGCGCCACCGCGTTGCGGACAGGTGCCAGCGGATTGCGGAGTTCATGTGCCAGCGTTGCCAGAAACTTGTTCTTGCGTCGATCGGCGTCGCGCAACGACTCGAGCAGCTGGTCTTCGGCGAGCTGACGCGCGCGTGCCTGCCGGCCGATCGTGTTTGCCGCCCACCACAAGAGCGCCGACATCAAGATGATTTCGGCAACGGAGCGGATCGCTGTGCCGAACTGAAGATCGTAGAAGCCCGACTCTTCGCCCCACACTCGAAACATGCCGAGGACGATTGGCACGATGATGACGGCAGGAAAGACGCGTCGCGTCAGCGCACCTGCGGCGGTCTCGTCCAGGAGGAGTCTCAGCGGCGCATGCTCGGGAATGCTCAAGACGACGCCAAGAGAGGTGGCGATGATGAAGGTGGATGTCTGCAGTGCGATCGCCGTGACGGATGGCACGGTGTAGAGCGCACTGGCGCCGTAGAGATAGCCGACGAGCGACAGGACAGCAATCACCGTGCCCACAAGCGCGAAGATCGGTGCCGCGGTTCGTGGCCACGGACGCGATCGAATCGTGGCCAGCACGATCGCCAGCCCGATCATCGTCCATGACACTGCACCCGGTGGACCCATGCGACCGGGAACCAGCACGCCGCTCTCGCCCCACGTGCGGTTGAAGAGAAACAGACTGTCGATGCCCAGATCGATCCGCGTGATGTATTGGAAGAGCACCGTGGCGCCAATCGCGCACACCAGCACGCCGAGAGCTCTGACGGCAGTCGTGAAGCCGATCGAGAGCAGCAGTAGGGCGAGCGCGGCCGCGATGACCGCGATTGCGGCGTTCGGTTGAATTGCAATACCCGAGTTCGACCAGTCGGCAAGACGCGGTGCGTCCACCACATAGGCGAGGAACGACACCAATCCGCCGGCCAGTGCATAAACTACGAGAACGAGCCGGACGAGGCTCGACGAGCGATGCACAGTTGCAACCTCAGGCATTGAAAAAGGGGCGCAGTGGCTATTCTCTTTCAGGTAGCGACTCGAGGGGAGCGAATTTGAAAGCCGCGTTGTAACAACGATGAAAGTGTGAAGTGTTCGTCGTGGCGTGTTGATCTGCGCGGTGAGCGATTCGTCTTCGCGCCAGCACTGCCGTCGCAGTCAGCCGGCAGTGGCGCGCCCGGCAGGGCTCGAACCTGCAACCCCCGGCTCCGGAGGCCGGTACTCTATCCAATTGAGCTACGGGCGCTTCGAATAGGAAAGCATCAAGTTGTCCGCCTTCGCGTGCGGCTTCGGCGGGACAGCCTTCGCGTGGGCTTGCCCAGCCGAAGTTCACGCTGCGGCGTAAGCGCGCGTGAGCGAAGGCTGGCGCGCCCGGCAGGACTCGAACCTGCGACCTACGGATTCGAAGTCCGGCGCTCTATCCAACTGAGCTACGGGCGCAGCAAGCGTTCATCATATCATCTGACTCGTATCGTCCCCCTTCCAAGGAGAACCGTGATGAGTGTGCGCCTCTTCGCGGCCGGCCTGTTGTTGGCGGCTGCCATGCCGGCGTTCGCCCAGGGTCAGGGCCAGCAAACGCCGAATCAGCAGCCCTCGCAAGATCCGGACAAACCCGTGACATTCGAGGAGCAGGTCGTCGTGACTGCCTCGCGCGGGGAAGAGCAGCTGGTGAACGCTCCCGCGGCGGTCAGCGTGATCAACACCGCCACCATCGAAAGCTCTCCGGCCACCAACTTCGGCGAACTGCTCCGCGCCGTTCCGGGTATGAATGTCACGCAGGTCTCGGCGCGCGACGTCAACCTCACGACTCGTGGCGCCACCTCCACCCTCTCGACGTCGCAGCTCACCCTCGTCGACGGGCGCAGCATCTATCTCGATTTCTTCGGCATGGTCATGTGGGATCTCATTCCGGCGAATCCGAGCGAGATCAAACAGATTGAGGTCGTGCGTGGTCCCGCATCGGCTGTGTGGGGTGCGAACGCGATGACCGGCGTGGTCAACGTGATCACTCGAACGCCGCGTGAGCTGGCGCGTGACGGCGGCGGCAACGCGGTGACGATTGGGTTCGGCGGCTTCAATCGTGACGTGACCGGCCGCGACGGGAGCGCCGGCACGCTGTTCTATGTCAACGGCTCACACGCCAGCGCCGTGGATGACAAATGGTCGTTCAAAGTGTCGGCGGGGTACCTCACACAGGACGCGCTGCCGCGACCCACTGGCACGTTGCCGA
>DATCXH010001157.1:0-7396 GCA_036565925.1 Vicinamibacterales bacterium | reverse complement strand
AGCCGCCGCGGACCGACGTGCCGTAGTAGCTCACCGGATCTTTGTCGAGCAGGGCCGGCGGTGCCTGGCTTCCGCTTCCGTCGCCGCCCTCCGTCCACACGGTGCGATCGTATTCAACGCCGACGACGCCAAGGACGCCACCGAGCAGCTTGAAGACGATCGACACGTCGAGCGAGTCCGGGACGGAGACGAGGAACAACTTTCCCAGAGAGCCATCGAGGCCATACAGGACTTTGCAGCCGAGAAGCTTGCACGCCGACTGCACGACCGTGAGACCACTGAGCAGGCCTCCGGTTCGCACGATGATCCGCTGTTCAGCGGATGCCTGCGCGGGCGCCATGCTCAGCAGGAGCACCGCAAGCAGCACTGTGGAAATCAGTCGGGGGAAGGGGAGGCGCTTCATCATCAAGACCTTTGCGAATCAGTGGACGAAGACTTCACCGAGCCAGCCGGGGTGAACAGCGCATCGAGCGGCAGTGCAACGTCACCGCCCTCGAGTGCAAATAACAGCGTGAGATCGTTTCGGCGATCGAAGGTGCACTGGAACTCGCCGAACTCGTTGGTCCTAAACGTGCTGATTTCGGTATCACCCTGGACCAGAGACATCTCGATCGGACGTGGCGACTGATCGGTCCGGCTGCTGTCGGCAATCTGGCCGGCGAGCAGGAACCATCCCGCCTTCGAAGCAGTCTCGATGTGCAGGTCGATGGCCATCGAATGTGCCTCGAACAACAAGTGCCGTGAGTACCCGCTGCCGGCGCGAATGCCCGCCGGGGACGCCTGCAGGCTGTCGAACACCAGTGTGGCCAGCATCGAAGGGCCCGCCCACAGAGGACGCTGGCGCGTCATCGTCCGGCCTTCGCGAACCTGCTGCGACGCGAGATAGGTCTTCACCACGCGAACCGCGTCGCGGGGGGGCTGGAAGGCTTTCTCTGCTTCAGCAAACGTCGCGAATCCCGACCAGGCGGCCAACGCCTCGCGGCACTCCTCGCAGCCGGTGCGCAGATGCTGGTCCATCTCTGTCTTCGTGTCCTCGCTGAGCAGCCCCCGCACCAGGTCCACCCACTGCGGCGATGAAAAGTGTTCGGTCATCGGAGAAACCACTGCTCATGAGTAAGGGGCCGGCAGCCGAGCTGGAAATAGAGGGGACGCAAGAAATTTCGAAGGCCCAATGCTGAATACCCAATGCCCAATGCCCAATGCCCAATGCTCAATGCCCAATGCTCAATGCCCAATGCCGAAGCGTGCATCGAACGGAATGGGTGCGGCTGTGTTGTGCATTGAGCATTGAGCATTCGGCATTGAGCATTCGTCATGACGTTCACGCCTGCGCAGATTTGCCCGTCAACACGAACGGGGCCCAGTAATACGGGTGCGGATGCGCCGCGCGAAGATCGCGCATCGTGTCGCGCAGCGCATCGACGGGCGCAGAGCCGGCGGCAACGCGTTGATACAACCGCGTCATCAACGTGGCCGTGCTCTCGTCGTGGACATTCCACAGACTCAGGAGCAATGTGTGCGCACCTGCACAGAACAGCCCGCGTGTAATGCCGAGCAGTTCGTCGCCGGCGGCAGCGACGTTGGCGCCGGTGGCGCAACCACTCAAGGTGACGAGGTCTGCCCGCAGTCGCAGACGATACAGGTCGTAGACGTTCAGATACGTGTCGCCAAGGCGGATGCCGGAGAACATCGGGTTCTCAGGACGGAAGTAGCCGTGCGACGCAATGTGGACGATGCGGCTGTTGCGGCCGGAGGTGCGAAGCACGTGTTCCGTCGCGTCGCGTCCGATGCAGAGGCGGGAATCGGGTAGGACCGCTGCGACTGCTTTCGCTTCGGCGTCGATGAGCGGCGCGTGGTCGTCTGCGACACCAAGCACCAGCGCGCCTGTGCCGCCCCCGCTGGCTTGCTGTTGGCAGCGCGCGTAGATGCTGGCGCTGGGCGCATACGACACGGCGCAGAGATCGGTGACGTACTGCTCGCCGTCGTAGAGCGCATGGAACGGCACGTAATGCAACACGCCATGCGGCACGATCACGAGCCGGCGATCGCGCAGCTGCGGCCACACCGGTGCCAGCAGTTCCTTGAAGAGCTCATGCAGATGCGCTTGGGTCGTCGTCAGCAGGGCACGTTCGAAGGTCTTGAGGTAATCGGCCCCGAGTCGGAACTTCGACAACTGGAACTGCAGCATGCGGACCTGCGAGGCGACTCGCGACATCAGCGAGACTGGCGCCATCTCGACACGGTCCCGATCAACGAGGCACAGGATGATTCGGTCTTCGACGGTGAAGAACTCGACGAGTGTGGTGTCGGCCGGAAGGACGCGGCGAATGTCGTCGAGCGAATACACCGTCGGCGCGAGGAGATCTGATTGCGGGGCGCCGGTCAGCGTCAGCTCGCGAACCGTTCGTGCCATCTCTTTCTCACGCGAACCGATCTCGCGCTGAAAGGCCGAGAGCTTTTCCTCAGAGTTGTCACCCGGCCGCAGTTGCTCGAGCTCGACCAGATGGTAGTACCAATTCAACTCTTCGCGAAGCTCGCGAATCGCGTGAGCGAGCTGGCTCTCCGACCCTTCTTCGCGGGCGAGTGCATGCACCGGCTGGAACATCAGGTCGAATAACGTCCGCGACTTGGCTTGTTCGACCAGCGTGAAGGCCTCTTCGAATCCGCCTGTGCCGTCCTCTCCATCGAGACACAACTGCACGAGCCGTTCGTAGACCTCGCCCTTGTTCTTGACGAAGGCGATCTTCAGTTCTTCGCCGTTCAAGCGGCTGCGCAGTGTTTCGAGCGCGTCGCGCGCGACCTGATACGACGCGAACGCGCCAGCGGAGTTGCCGATGCGGGTCAGCGCATGTCCGAGCAGCAGGTGCGCGTGATAGATGACAATCGGGCTCTCAACGTTCGCGAGCTTCTGGATCGCCGCCTCGCAGCGCCGCTGCGCCTCAGCGGGATCGTCAAGGCGCAGGCCGATGCGGGCCAGCAACAACAGCGAGAGAGCGGCCTTGCCCGACAGCCCAGACGCTTCGAACTGTTCGAGGGCGGCGAGCCCAAGACGACGGGCCTCGAACAGACGCCCTTCGTCGACAAGCAGGATGGCCTGATAGAGATCGATGAGCGATGGCCAGACCTGGTTGTTCTCACGGACCATCCGCTCTCGCGCCTCGGCAAAGAGCTCGATGGCTTTGAAGACCTTGCCTTCCTGACCGTACGACGTCGCGGCATTGGCCAATGCTTTTGCCGCTTCGTAGCCCATGCCGAGGTCGTTGAATCGAGTGTGGGCCTGCTCGGCCATCTCGCGCGCGTCCACGCTCAGATTCAGCTCGAGGTAAATCTCCGACAGATCGAGCAGCGAGAGTGCGGCGTGATAGCCATCCCCGGTACGACGCGCCGCGCCGGCCGCGGTGTGGAGCACCTCGATGGCGCGGCTGTATTCACCGCGCAGGTAATAGAGCCACGCGATGTTGTAATCGGCCTGGCCGACGGCCTGGTCGAGACCGCGTTCGACGGCGAGACCACGGGCTTCTGTGTACGCAGCCAATGCCTCGCGGAAGTTATTCAGCGTCGTCAGCGTGACGGCTTTGTTGTGAATGGCCGAGAGCACGCCGTCGGCGTCGCCGAGGAGGGCCAATGCGTGGTGGGCGCGCTCGTAGCAGACCATGGCATCGGCGAAACGATCCTGCCGGTGCAGCAAGTTGCCGATCATGACGTCGAGTCTCGCGATGCGAACCGCGTCCCCCTGGGCTTCGAATAATGATCGGGCGCGTTCGGCCGAGGTCAGGGCCTCCTCGTAACGGCCAATGAGCAGCAGCGGCTGAAGCGACGCACTCAGTGTGCGGGCGAGTTCGGCGTCATCCTCGAGGTGCTCGAACGCCGTAATTGCCTTGATGTGATACTCGACCGAGAGTTGATTGTTGCCGCCGACCGAGAGGGCATTGGCCTGTGCACGCGTGCTGATCGCGAGCAGGCGCTCGTCGCCGAGTTCCGTTGCGATTGCCGCGGCGTCCTGCGCGCATGTGAGTGCGCGATGGAAGTCCACGCGCAAAAGCTCGCGCGACTGCTCGATCAGGCGCTGCGCCGTCAGACTTTGCTCAGAGCACACCTGCACCGAGTTTCCGGGGTGCCTCGGGGCGGCCCCGACGTTGGGCGATGCAACAGCTACCGGCACCGGCCAACCCCTTCGAGCGTCGACCGAAGGCGATCGAGACAACGGCTGCGGAGAAAGCCGATCGATCCCGTCGCGACGCCGAGCGCCGACGCGACGTCCTTGTACGGACGGGCGGGCGTTTCGAAGAACAGCATCTGGACCATGCGCTGGCAGCGATCCGACAACCCGGCGACGGCATCACGCAGTGCCTGTGACTGCTGCACTTCGCGAATGAGTGCGTCAGGCATGTCGGCCTCAGGCGCCGGAGCGTTCTCCGTGTGTGTGCCTTCGTCAGGCACGTATCGATCGTTGCGGCGACGCCACTTCGACACCTTGTGCAGCGTCGTCTGAATCAGCCACGCCGGTAGGGCCTGTGGATCGCGCAGACGTGGAAGCTCCGCGACGAGATCGAGGCACACGGCCTGGAAGATGTCGGCGGCTTCGTCGCGGCTGAGTCCCTGCTTGAGGGGAATTGAGAAGATCAAGCGGTTATAGCGGTCGATTAACTCGCTCCACGCCTGCTCGTCGCCTGACAGACACGCTGCTACCAGCTCGCGGTCATTGCGAGGACCGACGTGCGCGTCGAGAGCCCTGGCGAGCATGCTCATCAACGTTGCCCCGCCAGTCTCGGCGTGAAATAGAGCTGGTCGGCGTTCCACAGTGTGTAGTGGTCGAGAACCGCAGGCTGAAAGTTGGCCAGGTCGCTACGCGCCGCAACGAGGATGTGCGGTGCGGCGAGAAAGATGAACGGCAACTGCTCGGCGACGATCGTCTGCACGCGGTCATAGAGGGCCTTCCGCTTGCCGACGTCGAGTGTCGAGAGCTGTTGCTGCATCAATCGATCGATCTCGGCCTCCCACGGGGTGGCCGGTGTTTTCTGTCCCAGACGCCACATGTGATTGGCACCGCGCGACAGCCATACCTGCATCTCGGCGTTTGGATCGGCGTCGCCCCCGCCAAGACCCTGAATCGATGCCTCGTAGTCGAAGGTCTCGACGACCCGTTCGACGAGCGCGCGGAATTCGAGTGGCACCACTCGGACGTCCATGCCGAGCTCTTTCAGGTCGGCCTGAATCAGGGTGGCCATCGCGTTTCGCTGTGCGCTGGTCGCACTCGTCACGATCGTGAACTCGACGCGTTGGCCCTGCTTGTCGACGAGCGAGCCATCCGGCCGCCAGGCGAACCCGGAGGCTTTCAGCAACTCGCGCGCCTTCGCAACCGAGCGCGCCGGTCGTGGAATCGAGTTGTTGACCCACAGGCGATTGCCTGGGCTGACGTTGCCCCAGAGCGGAACCGCCCGGCCCTTGAACACCAGGCGCGTGATGCCCTGACGATCGATAGCCAGCGACACGGCTCGACGGAAATTGAGGTCACCGAACCAGCGCTGCTTTGCGGCGATCTGCGGAAGGTTCTTGCCGGTCAGATCGTTCTGGTTGAAGACCAGGAAGTTGTATTCGAGCGCCGGTCCGAGATCCTTCAGCTGGTAACGCTTTACGGCCCCGTCGCGCGACAGCAGTGAGAAATTGTCGGCCGTGGTACGCGCAAGGAGATCGCTGTCGCCGCTCTGGAACCGAATAACTTGTGCGTCCTCGTTTCCGGCAAACACAAAGACGATCTCGTCGAGATAGGGCAGTCGGCGCTTCGACGAATCGACCTTCCAGTAGTACGGATTTCGCTCGAGGACGAGCTCCTGACCGGCAACGTAGTGCTTGAGTCGATAAGGTCCGAGCCCCGCGATGGCAGCCGGGGACGTGGCGATCGTCCACGTGTCGGCGAGTGTGCCTTGCGCATACGGACGCTCGAGCAGATGACGCGGCAGAACAGCGATGCTGTCGAACAACCGTTCGGCCGCAGCGTACGGCTCGGCGAGCGTCAGTCGAACGGTATACGGATCGACCTTCGTCACCGTGATCGGCTTGCCGCCGACGATCAGCAGGTCGCGATGCGGCGCGCCGACCGCCGGATCCATCAACACTTTGAACGTGAACACCACATCGTCGGCGTCGAAGGTGTGTCCATCCGAGAAACGCAGGCCGCGACGCAATGACAGCGTGTAGCTGAGACCATCAGCCGATCGCTTCCAGGACCTGGCGAGTGCGCTCTCGGTGCCTTGCGTGAGGCGATTGATATGAATCAGATCGCCCGACATGCGGCCGATGACGTCTTTCGATGGCGCATCGACGGCCGCGATCGGATTGAGCGTTCTGGGTTCGGCGCGCAGCGCGACGACCAATCGGCCGCCGTAGTGTCCGGCGTCGGATGTCGCGAGCACGTCTTCATTCGCGCGCGCGGCAGGCACCGGCGCGGCGACGGCAGAATGTGCGCCGAGCGCAAGAAGCAGCAGGACAGACGCGGCCATGACTCGAGCGCGCTCGTGGACGACCGAGGTGAGCGCGTGAAACGCGAGGGCAACCGTGGCCAGGGCAACGGCGGGCGCCAGCATCCACCAGTACGACGTCAGCACGTGATACTGCTGCAGCGTGCCGAGCATGCTGCCCCAGCTGGCCGTCGGTTCACCGATCCCGAGGCCGAGGAACGACAGAGCCACTTCGGCTAGCAGATATTGCGGAATCAACACGCTGGCCTGCGTGAGCACGATGCTGTAGGTGTGCGGCAGGATATGGCGCCGCAACAGATACCAGGACGAAGCGCCGAAGCCTTCTGCGGCGCGAACATACGTGCGCTCGCGTGCGCTGAGAACGATGCCCCGAATCATGCGGGCCGGTCGGGCCCAGCCGACGATGCCGAGGACCGCGATGAGCATCAGGAATGTCGCGCGTGTGTCGATGTGCAGCGGCAGCGCAGCGCGCACGGCAAACAGCAGGTAGATCCATGGCAGCGCCATGAAGACGTCCGCCGTTCGCATCACGATGCGATCCAGGAATCCACCGAAGAAACCGGCGAGTGCCCCGAACGTCATCCCGACAACCAAGGCGCACAGCGTTGCCAGCAGGCCTGCCGCGATCGAGATGCGACCGCCGTGGAGCACGCGCGAGAAGACATCGCGACCGAAGCCATCAGTGCCCAGAAGCGAAAGGCGGCCAGGCGCATCGACGCTGAGCAGCCGACCACCAGCCAGCAGTTGGACCGGATACCGGTGCGAGGTGTCGTCGATGTAGGCGGCCGGATCGTCTGGATTGGGCACTTGCGCGTAGACGAAGGGCGCTTGCAGCTCGCCGTTCGCGTCCACAATGTGCAATGCGGTCGGCGGCGCATACGGCGACGACCGGTCCTGGCTGGTCGGATCGTACGGGG
>DATCXH010000787.1:0-6155 GCA_036565925.1 Vicinamibacterales bacterium | reverse complement strand
CCACACGTGTCTCGCCCGGACTGATTTCTGCCGGGATGCCGATGCGCATTGAGTTGAACCCCTCGGGTCGCGCCTGGAGTCAACTGCACATGGCGCCCTTGGTGATTTTATATGATGCCCGGGTCCCCGGCGCGCACGCTTGCGCGCTGGGGTGGAGGGCAATGGATCTCGGACTGAGAGATAAAGTCGCGATCATCACTGGATCGAGCCGCGGTCTCGGCCTCGCCAGCGCGAAGGCGCTCGCGGCTGAAGGCTGCCGCGTGACACTCTGTGGACGCACTGAGTCGACGCTGCAGGGGGCCGCACGAGAGGTGGCGACCATCGCTGGTGGTGACGATCGCGTGCTCGCGGTACGTGCCGATCTCACGCAAGCAGACGGCGTGCAGCGCGTGCTCGATGACACGGTTCAGCGCTTCGGTGGTCTCGACGTGCTCGTCAATAACATTGGCCTTGGGCGCGGCGGAGGATTGCTCGAGACCTCGGACGCCGAATGGCAGGAAGCCTTCGATCAGACATTGTTGCCGGCGGTGCGTGCGTCTCGTCTGGCAGTGCCGCACATGACGCGGCGCGGTGGCGGCTCGATCATCGTCATCGCGTCGGTGTTCGGTCGCGAGGCCGGTGGACGCATGACCTACAACGCGATCAAGGCGGCCGAAATCAGCCTCGCGAAATCGTTGGCGCAGCAGCTCGCCTCGGCCAACATTCGCGTCAACAGTGTGTCGCCGGGATCGATTCTGTTCGAAGGTGGGTCGTGGTGGAAGCGGCAGCAGGAGAATCCCGCAGCGATCGCCGATTTCGTGAAACGGGAGCTGCCGTTTGGCCGCTTCGGCCGGGCCGATGAAGTCGGCGACGTCGTCGCGTTCCTGGCCTCATCGCGTGCCAGCTGGATCAGCGGCACCTCGATTGTGGTGGATGGCTGTCAGAGTCGCGCGTTCTGACTGCGGTCGGGACAGCCCTGCGCGCTGCCCGTCATCCACCGGTACAGCCAGGCCCGAGCCGTTCGCCATTCCCGTGTGACTGTCGACCGAGATAGCGAGAGCGCAGTCGCGACGTCCTGTTCAGACAGGCCGCCAAAATACCTGAGCTCGACGATCTGCGCCTGACGCGCGTCGATCACTGCCAGTGCGCTCAAGGCCTGGTCGAGCATCAGCACTTCGGTGTCAGGAGGCGGCACCGACGCCACATGGTCCTCGAGCGGTACGCGTTCCCCGGGCCGCGGACGCTTGGCCGCATTTCGCTCGCGCGCATAGTCCACGAGAATGCGGCGCATCATCTGCGCGGCAACACCAAAGAAGTGCGCGCGACTCTGCCAGTCCAGGTCCTGTTGCCGAACCAGACGGAGGAAGGCTTCGTGCACGAGTGCCGTCGGCTGGAGCGTGTGGTCGCGCCGCTCGCGGCGCAGATACGCGGCGGCCTGACGCCTCAGCTCTTCGTAGACGGCGGACATGAGCGCGTCGTCGGCTTGCGCATCGCCTGTCCGCCAGGCACGAAGAAGTCGCGTGACGTTGAAACCTTCATCAACGCTCATGAACGCTCGCGAGGGGTCAGTAGTCTAAACGATGCCGATCGGGAGATCGAACGCAACCCCGACCGTGGAGGGCGAAAGATCGGAAGACGCCCACTGGGGGGCGTCAGCGTGAAGGGGCCATCTGTTCCGTAACGTCGGCCAGCCAGATATTGCTACGACGCTCGTCAATGCCGAAATAGAAGCGTCCGGCTCCAACCGCGAAATCGGTACGATTCGAGCGCCGACCCGAATCGGTGAAGTGCACGAGCCGACGCGCAGGTCCACCGCCCAGTGGAACCGCCCAGAACTGCGCCCGTTGTTCGGGATCATCATGGGTCTTGAAGTACACGGTCTTCCCGTCCTCGCTCAACAACGCTTCTTCGGCGCCAATGCCGTTGGTCTTTGCATAGATCACCCGGTGCTGCCCGGAGTCGGGCGTCAGCACTTCAATGCCGCCGACACGCGTATACAGGATGAATCGACCGTCCGGCGACCAGGACGGCTTGACCGCTCCCGCCCGCAGCAGCCTCGGCGGCTCCCATCGTCCCGCTGCGTCGCGGCGCGTGGAAAACACCCCGCGGAAGGCGCCTCCCTCGTCGGCATTGTCCCAGAACACCAGGGTGCGCCCATCGGGCGACCACGCGGGGTACGCCTCGTGAGAGGGTGTGCTCGTCACCTGCTCAACGGGGCCTCCGTTCAGCGGTTGAACGAACACGTCCCTCGACTTCGTGCGCCATGAGAAGTAGGCCAGATACCGTCCATCGGTCGACAAATCCGGACCGAACTCCTCTGACGGCGCAGTGGTGAGGCGCTCGCTCGTGCCGCCGTCGACCGGCACCCGATAGATCTCGAAGTTGCCGGTCAGGTTCGAATCGTAGAGCAGCCACTTACCATCGCGTGAGACGCGCATCGCTTCGATCATCTGGTTTCCAGTGGTCACTTGCCGAGCGGCAGCGACGTCAGCGACCCCCTCCGATGGAATCGGAAGCGACCAGATATTCGTGCGTGCGGCAAATGCGGCATAGGCGAGGCGCTTCCCGTCTCGCGAAAGGTCGATCGCATACGCACCGAGTCCGGTGGTGAGTTGAGAGGGCGCGGCGAGGGGCTTTCCGTCCGGCCCGATGACGACTGCGTAAATATCGAAGGGACCACTGCGATTCGAGACGAAGTACAACGTTCGGCTGTCAGCCGCCCAGACGGGACTCTGGCTGGAGCTGAGACGGTCGCTGACTTCCCGTACCTCACCCGTGTCGGTATCGATGATCACGATCGTGCTCGGCGCCGAGTTGCCGAGCAGCTGTCCGGGAGGCGCCGACACCCAGTTGCCCGACGTGCAGGCAAGCCAGCGGCCGTTGGCAGACCAGTCGCATGAATGAAGCGGCGCATCGGATCTCGTCACGGTCCGGCGTCGGCCATCAGCCAGCGACACGATGGACAACACCTTGTCGCTGTTCTCGGCGATGGCGACGCGGCGGCCGTCAGGCGACCATGCGGCGCCGCTGAACCCATTGAACAGATCGATGGGATCGACCGGTTCGGTGTACACCGCCTGCGCCAGGATGCGTCGCGCGCCGCTCCCATCGTGATTGGCGACAAAGAGACCGCCGGTGCCGATGTACAACACCTGCTTGCCGTCGGGAGACCATTGCGGCTGAGATTCGAACGGGTCGCGGCGATTGAGCGGTATGGAGGGTCCGCCATCGATCGGCTTGACCATGATCTGGCTGCCAGAGATCGCCCCGCTCGCGTACGCGACCGCATTGCCGTCGGGCGAGAACGCCGGGTCGATTTCGATTCGCTCATCGCCGGTCAGCATGCGCACGTTCCGCAGCACGAGACGAGGCTGCGCGGCGCTCGACGCCCCTGAAGTCTGCGTCACACGCTCGGGCCGTCGCCACATCGTCACTACCGCCATCAGCGCGAGAAGCGCGGCGAGGCTCCACATCAGCCTGATGTGTCGGGGCGCGCGTGCGGCGGGCCCCTGTGCGTCGCCGTTCCCGATGGCCATCACCTCGGAGAGAGCGCGCTCGAGTTCGTCGGCGCTCTGCCACCGGGCGGCGGGATCCTTAGCGAGGCAGCGGCGAATGAGGTTGTTGAGCGCCTCGAACCGTGGTGCGCTGCCCAACGAGAGGGATGGGGGTTGATCTTCGCGAACGGCGATCACGGCGCTGAGAAAGGAATCGCCGCGAAACGCCCGTCTGCCGGTGATCATCTCGTAGAGCACGGCGCCGAACGCAAAGATGTCGGCGCGATGATCGACATCGCCGCCGCGAAGCTGCTCCGGCGCCATGTACAGTGGCGTGCCGAAGATCGAGGAGAGGGATGTCGCACTCAGTGTACCGGTGGCGTCAGCATCGGAGGCCAACGCCGCCATCATGAAGTGCTTCGCGACACCGAAGTCGAGGAGCTTGGCGCCCTTCGACGTCAGCATGATGTTGCTTGGCTTGATGTCGCGGTGAACGATGCCGTGACGATGGGTCTCGCGGAGAGCTCCCACGATTTCGAACGCGTAGTGAATCGCCTCGTCCAACGGCAGCACACCGCGCGCGAGACGTTCCGCCAACGTCTCGCCGTCCAGATACTCCATCACGAGATACGCGAGGGGGCCCTCGCTGCCGATGTCGTGGAGGACACAGATCTGCGGATGACCGAGCTTGGCAATCACCCGCGCCTCACGTTCGAACTGCTCCCGATGTTCGGGCTCGGCAGCCTGACTGCGCAGGATTTTGATCGCGACGATGCGCTGGAGGCGCGCATCGACGGCCTTGTAGACCTCGCCCATCCCGCCGATGCCGAGACAGGCTTGAATCTCGTACGGTCCGAGTCGATCGCCGGGTTGCAACAGGGGAGAAGGCGATGAGTTGGCCGGCGCATCATCGGACTCGGCCAGTAAATCAAGAGCCGGTCGTTCGGCGAAGTGGCCGGCCCGTTCGTGAGCAGCCAGCAAGGACTCGACTTCGTCGAGCAGACCTTTCTCGTCGCCGCAGGCCTGGCGCGCCAGACGTGTCCGCTCCCCAGCGGGACTCTCGAGCAGCATCTGCAGGATGTCTTTGACGCGACCCCAGTCCGGCGGTCTGGACTCCACGATCATCCCACCCCTTCAGGATTCAACGTAAAACGCGCAGGATCGGCACAATCTGCCTCACATACGCCACGTGTTGATGCATTTGGCGAACCGTTTTCGCGTTAGCCAGCAGACCCGTGCGCGGGCGCCCAGGCGTTCACGCCATTCCCAGCGACCGTTATTAGTTGCGAGGCATCCGATGGCCAAGAAACTACTCCTCCTTTTGCTGGTTGTCGCGTCTGTTTCCGGTCAGGAGCCGGTTCCCTCCGAGCGCTTCTATCAGGCGATCCGGAGTGACGACCTGCTCGCGCTTGGTCGACTCGTCAAGCAGTTTGGTGTCGATGCGAGAGATTCGCTGGGGCAAACCCCGCTCATGGTCGCGGTAGCGTTCGGCAGCTCGGGTGCCGTGGATCTGCTGTTGAAAGCCGGTGCCGACCCCAAAGCCGCCGCCTCGTCAGGTGCGACCGCGTTGCACTGGAGTCGGGGAGATGCTGACAAAGTGCGTCTCCTTCTGGACCGCGGCGCCGACATCAATGCCCGCTCGCAACTGGGCAGAACTCCACTCATCGTTGCGGCAGCCAGTACTGGCAGCGCCGAAGTCGTTCGCATGTTGCTCGCCAAGGGCGCCGAGGTGAATACAGCAGACAACACCGGGGCGACGCCGCTCATGGAGGCGACGACCGCCGGTCAGGAAGACGTTGTCAGATTGCTTCTTGACCGTGGCGCCAACGTGAATCCGAAAGACAGCGGCGTTCCTGGAATGGCTTCACTGGTCGGTAGCCCGTTGAGTGCGGCAGCCCTGCACGGCAATGCGGACCTGGTCCGGCTGTTTCTCTCGAAAGGTGCGCAGGTCAATGCCGTATCAGCTGCGAACAACGTCGTGAAGAATGGTCCGATTGCATTTGGAAACGTCACGGCACTCCACATGGCTGCGGCCGGTGGCAGCGTGGATGTTGCTCGGATTCTGTTGGACGCAGGGGCCGTTGTGGACGCACGCGATGTGCGCGGCGTGACGCCGCTCACCTTCGCGGTGGCCACCGATCGACCGGAGCCCAGTCTCGTGCGATTGCTCATCGAGCGCGGGGCTGACAAGACACTGCGCTCGAACGTCGGCGAGAGTCCTATCGACTGGGCACGGAAGTACAACAATCCGGTGATTCTCGCTGAACTCCAGCTCGAACCCGCTGCGAATCCAGTCGCGAGTCACGCTGAGCCGACGTCTGCTGGGTCATCACGCGTAGCGGTCGAGCGTAGCCTGCGGATTTTGCGCACCACGTCGAGTCGAATGCTGGCCACTGGCGGGTGCGTGGCGTGTCATGCACAGCCGGTCACCGGGTTGGCGGTCGCAACAGCACGCGCTCACGATGCGAGTATCGCGCCGCCGGAACAAGAGTCGCTGGAGATCAAAGCCGTTCTGTCATCGGGCACTCCGCTCATGCTCCAGACAGTGAGCACGCCTGGAACCCCCGATGGTGCGATCTACGCCGCGATGATGTTGTCGACGATGAACGTTCCATCGAGCATCAGCACCGATGCGCTGGTCCACGGTCTGCTGGCCAAGCAACACGCGGATGGAAGCTGGGC
>DATCXH010000486.1:0-3797 GCA_036565925.1 Vicinamibacterales bacterium | reverse complement strand
TTGCTGCACGATCGCTGCGCCCGCAGCGGCGCAGCCGATTACCAGCGCCATGATCTTCAGGTGATCCGATTCAGCAAGCAGCCGTATGGCCTCACGACCGCCCACGCCTTGCTCCTCGACAAAACCGTCGCTCGGGGTGGTTGGTTGCCGGCGAAGAATGGCATCGACGATCACCACGCACACGCCAAGCACCGCCGCGCTGACGAGCAGCATGTTGGTGCTGCCGACCTGAAAGACGAGCACGCGCAGGAGCGTCGCACCGACCGCACCGCCCAGACTCGCGCCGCCGCCGATGAATCCGAAGAGCCGCTTCGCCTGACGCGCGTCGTAGATCTCATTGGCCAGCGTCCAGAACTGGCTGATGAGAAACACGCCAAGCAGGAGACCGAGGGAGTACAGCGCCACCGTGACCCACACGGCGCCGGTCTGCATCAACGCCCAGAACGCGACCAGGAGCGCGACGATCCCGAGCAAGGTGATCGGAATCACGCGCTGACGCGGCAGCTTCCGAACGACGTTGGTATACCAGTGCATCAACACGCCGATGAACAGCCCGACGACGAGTTGCACCCATGGCTGGTTGTCGGCGCCGAGATGGTCGATGAAGCTGGAGCCGGTGACGGGCTTGAGGATGTTGTGCGCCGTCATCGCCAGGAACGAGTAGGCGAACATCAACAGCGCCACCGTAGTCTCGTCTTCGCGGAGTGAGACCACCCGTCCCAGGAGCCGTTGGACCCAAAGGTTCATGCGAGAAGAGCGAAGCTATCATGAACCGTGCTGCTGATCCTGGCCTCCGCGTCCCCGCGACGCGCCGACCTGCTACGGGAGGCGGGGATCGAAATCGAGGTCCTGCCGGCTCACGTCAACGAGGATGTCGAACCCGGCGAAGCGCCAGAGGCTTACGTCCGGCGCGTCGCCGACGCGAAAGCGTGCGCGATCAGCCAGCGCATGCCTGACCGGTTCGTGCTCGCGGCCGACACGGCTGTTGTTATCGAAGGCCGGATTCTGGGGAAGCCGGTCAATGATAAGGATGCAGAGCGAATGCTCCGGTTGTTATCCGGTCGATCTCACCTGGTTGTTTCCGGCGTGTCCTTAATGAAGAACGGCGTGTGTGCGGTTCAAACGCAAGTGCAGACGACTGTGGTCGAGTTTGCCGACCTCTCGCCGGCTGAGATCGCCTGGTACGTCGCGAGCGGGGAATCAATGGACAAGGCCGGGGGTTATGGCATCCAAGGTCTCGCATCCCGCTTCGTGACCCGCATCGTCGGGTCCTATACCAACGTCGTCGGGCTGCCGATTGCCGTCGTCTACCGGATGTGCACGAAGGCGGGATTGCTGATATTCTGACGGAAGCTTCCGCTTCGAGAAGTCCTTATTTATGAGCCACAAAGCCGCAAAGATAGGCGTCACATCCTTCGTGCTGCTGACCGCATTCGGCGTCCTCATGTACACGACGCTCGGCGAGAGCATGCAGTACTACAAGTACGTCGATGAAGTCGTGACTCAGCCGGCCACGTGGAAGGACAAGAACCTCCAGGTGCACGGCAATGTCGTTCCCGGTTCGATTGGCCGGAAGCGTGACTCGCTCGATTATCGATTCGAAATCCAACGGAACGGTCAGAAGCTGACCGCGTTCTACAGCGGTGTGGTCCCGGACACATTCAAGGACGACTCGGAGGTCGTGCTGACTGGACGGCTCACGTCAGAGGGCTTCAAGGCCACTGAGATGACCGCGAAGTGTCCGTCAAAATACGAGGCCGCCGCACCACCGCTCGGCGCGCCACCAAAGTAGAGTCGTAAAGAGATGGCATCCCTCGGTTACTACCTTCTGCTGGCGGCTTTTGTCGTCTGCGCCTACGCGGCCGCGATTTCAGTGGGTGGTGCCAGGCGCCGCTCGCGCGCGCTGATCGAAAGCGGGGTCGGCGCCTTCTATCTCGTCACGGCGATCATGTCGGCCGCATCGGCCGTGATCGTCTATGCCTTCGTCACCGGCGACTATTCGATCAAGTACGTCCAGCGCTATTCCGACTCGACGCAACCCCTCTTCTACAAACTGACGTCGTATTGGGGCGGGCTCGACGGCTCGATCATGTTCTGGGTGTCGCTGCTGTCGGTGTTCGGGGCGATCGCGGTGTACGTCAATCGCGAGCGCCATCGTGAGCTCATTCCTTACGTGGTTGCGGTCATCTCGGTGGTGGAGATGTTCTTTCTCTTCCTGATGATCGTGCACAACAACCCGTTCTCGACCTACCTCACGCAGAACCCGACTGACGGCGCCGGCCTCAATCCGCTGCTGCAGAACTTCTACATGGTGATCCATCCGCCGACGATGTATTCGGGTTTCGTCGGCCTCACCATTCCGTACGCATTCGGCATGGCCGCGTTGATCAGCGGCCACCTGGACGACTCGTGGCTGCGAGCCGTGCGCCGCTGGACGATGATCGCGTGGCTGTTCCTGTCGATTGGCCTCGGCCTCGGGATGATCTGGGCCTACGAGGAACTGGGCTGGGGCGGCTATTGGATGTGGGATCCGGTCGAAAACGCCGGCCTGCTTCCGTGGTTTACGGCGACGGCGTTCCTCCACTCGGTGATGGTGCAGGAGCGGCGCGGCATGTTGCGCGTGTGGAACGTGTCCCTGGTCATCACGACGTTCTTCCTCACGCTGTTCGGTACGTTCATGACCCGGTCCGGCATCGTGCAGTCGGTGCACTCGTTCGGACAGGATCCGGTGCTGACGAAGCTGTTCACCGGTTTCATGGTGACGATGCTCATCTTCAGCTTCGGCTTCGTCATCTATCGCATGCCGCTGCTCCAGGCACGCAACGAGCTCGATTCCTGGGTGTCGCGCGAGGCTGCGTTCCTCTACAACAACTGGATCCTGCTGTTCAGCGCGTTCTTCGTATTGTTCGCCACGATGTTCCCGACGCTCAGCGAGGCGATCACCGGCCAGCGTATTACCGTCGCCGCACCGTTCTTCAACCAGTGGATGGTGCCGATCGGTCTGATCATGCTGCTGCTGACCGGCATCGGACCGTTGCTGGCCTGGCGTCGATCGACGGTCGACAACCTCAGGACACAGTTCCTTGTGCCCACGACATGTGGTCTCGTGCTCGGCGGGACGGTGGTGGCTCTTGGCGTCCCGTTCTGGAGTGCGGGCTTGTGCTTTACCTTCAGCGGCTTCGTGGTGGGCACGATCGCGCAGGAGTTCTGGCGTGGCGCGCGCGTCCGGCAGCAGACGAGCGGCACGGACATGTTCACCGCGCTTGTTGGTTTGGTCGGCCGCAACAAGCGCCGCTATGGCGGGTATCTCGTGCACGTCGGGATCGTTCTGATGTTCCTGGGCTTCGCGGGCTCGGACATGAAAAAGCACGAGACGCTCGTGATGAAGCCGGGTCAGGTGGCGCACGTCGGCGGCTATGACATTCGCCACGACCGCATTCGCGTCACCGACGATGGCCGCAAGCAGATGGTCTCGGCGGAGCTCACCATATTCAAGGACGGTGGCGAGCTGACCAAGATGTATCCGGCGCGCTGGTTCTTCCGGAAGCACGAGGATCAGCCGACGACGGAAGTGGCCATTCGCCGCACGCTCGCCGAAGACCTGTACATCGTGATGCCGCAGTTCGAGGCGGGGCAGCAGTCGGCCAACATCGAAGTCACCGTCACGCCGCTTGTGAACTGGCTCTGGCTCGGGTTCGGTGTGCTGGCACTCGGGACGTTGATCGCCGTGTTGCCTGAAACGGCGTTTGCGTTTGCCGCGGCCCGTGTTCCCGAAGGCGTGAAGGCAGCAACGGCTT
>DATCXH010000231.1:0-3506 GCA_036565925.1 Vicinamibacterales bacterium | reverse complement strand
CTCGCGACTCCCCTGTTGATGCAGCTGGCGCCGACGTGGACGCTACCGGTCTTCGCGCTGGTCGCACCGGTCGATCACTCCCCCGCGCCACAGCCGGCAAAAGGTGCTGCGCCTCGAGTCGGCCTCACCACGAGCGTCGACGCGGAGTCGGTGCAAACAGCTTCGCCATCAGCACCATTCGATCCGAGCGCAGTCCTGCTCGCGATCTGGATCGTCGGCGTCACAGTGAACCTGGCCGGGTTGGTGGTCGGTTTCTGGCGACTCCTCCGGACGGCGGCACGCGCAACCATCGTCCACGACGGCCCCTGGGCCGACGCCGCTCGAGTTCTGAGCGACCAGCTCAATGTGCGCACGCCGGTCCGACTTCTGCAGAGCGACCGACCGGCCGTGCTCGTCACGTGGGGTCTGTTGACCCCGAGGGTAATGCTGCCGATCGATGCCCCGTCGTGGGACGCAGATCGCATTCGCGTCGTGCTCGCCCACGAGCTCGCTCACGTGCAGCGGCGTGACTGGATCGTCCAGATTGGCAGCGAGCTGCTGCGCATCGCCTGCTGGTTCAACCCGCTCGTTTGGCTCGCCGCGTCCCGGCTGCGTCTCGAGAGCGAACGCGCCTGTGACGATGCGGTGGTTAATCTCGGTGTGAGTGGTCGCGACTACGCGCTGCACCTGTTGGAGCTCGCCCGTCAGTTCGGACGAGCCCGCGACGTCTACCCTGCGGTCGCGATCGTTCCGCGCCCGTCGAGCCTCGAACGGAGAGTCACCGCCATGCTGAATCCACGTCTCAGTCGTCGGCCGTTGTCAGTGACCACACGATTCGGAACAATCGCCGTTCTACTCGGTATCGCACTGCCGATTGCCCTGTTTGCACAAGCCCGCTTCTCAACACTGACCGGCTCGGTCAGCGATCCCTCGGGCGGCCTTCTACCTGGCGTAACGGTTGTGGCCATTGACACGACCCGTGATGCACGCCACGAGGTGAAGACAAACCGCGCCGGCCAGTTCGAGATCATCGGTCTTCCGGATGGCCCGCTGGTGCTGGAGGCGAAGCTGCCTGGCTTCCAGACCTTCCAGCAGAAGCTGACGCTGGACGGTCAGGATGTGAACCGCGACATCACAATGCGGGTCGGGAGCCTTCAGGAGACGATTTCGGTCACCCGCGGCGGAACGCCTCCATCGTTCGAGGGCCAGCGTTTTTCACCGAAACCCGCGCAGTGTGGCGCATCAGTTGCGGGTCGAAGCGGGCAGGCATCAAGTCCGCTGCGAATCGGAGGGCAGATTCGCCAGCCAGCGAAGATCCGTCACGTGTCTCCTGTGTACCCGGCCGACGCGTCGGCCGGTGTGGTGATCCTCGAAGCCGTGATCGGGCCGGACGGCCTCGTGACCGATGCCAAGGTGCTGCGCAGCCCGGCACCGGCGCTCGCGCAGGCCGCGGAGACGGCGGTTCGTCAGTGGGAGTTCACGCCGACGCTGCTGAACTGTGTCCCAGTGCCAGTGATCATGACGGTCACCGTGGACTTCAACTAGACCTGAATTCGCGAGAACGCGCGCGCGCCCAGAATCAGAAACAGGGTCGCCACGATCGCCAGCACCACCACGTCAGTGGCGATGCCGATCTGAGACAGCCCGATGAAGGACGCGCGCAAGCCATCCACGCCATACGCCATCGGATCGAGGCGCGTGGCCACCGTCAACGCGGTCGGCAGATTCGAGAGCGGAAACAGCGCGCCCGATAAGAAGAAGATGGGCATCACCATGAAGTTCATGATCAGCTGAAAGCCCTGCATGTCTTTCAGGGTCGAGCCGATCGCGGTGCCAAGCGCGGCAAACACAATCGCCGTCAGCGCCATGAACATCAGCGCCATCGGGATCGCCGCCACACCCTGCGGCCGGAACCCGGCGATCATGCACACCACGAGCACCAGCGTGCCCTGAATCATCGCGATGGTGGCACCGCCCAGGGTGCGGCCGGCCATGATCTGCAGCCGCGGCACCGGTGCGACCAACGTCTCCTTCAGAAAGCCGAACTGGCGATCCCACAACAGACCAATCCCGGAAAAGATCGACGTGAACAGAATGCCCATGCCGATCACGCCAGGTCCGATGAACTGGATGTAGCTGCCCTGTCCCGCGTTCTGGAACACCGCCCCAAGACCGAACCCCAGCACGAGGAGATACAGGAGTGGCTGCGCCAATGATGCAATGATCTGCGGGCGCGATCGCAGATAGCGCTTCACCTCACGCAACCAGAGGATGTAGATCGTGCTCATCGCTCATCTCCTCCACATACGGACCATCTGCCGCATCTGATCGGCGGAATCCGCACGTTCATCGCGAATCGTCGATCCGGTCAACTTGAGGAACGCGCCCTCGAGCGAATCGGCGCCGGTGCGCTCTTTCAGTTCGGCCGCGGTGCCGACGGAGACGATCTTCCCGTGATCGATGATGGCGATGCGTTGCGCTACACGCTCGGCCTCGTCCATGTAGTGCGTCGTCAGGAAGACGGTCACCCCTTCGGTCTCGTTCAGATGCTTGACGTGCGTCCAGAGCTGATTGCGGCTTTGCGGATCGAGCCCGAGCGTCGGCTCGTCAAGGAACAGGATCTTCGGCGTGTGCAAGAAGCCACGGGCAATCTCGAGCCGTCGCTTCATGCCGCCTGAGAATGTCTTGACGTAGGAGTCTTTGCGCTCCCACAACTCGAACAGCTTGAGCAGCACCTCGATGCGTTCAACGCGCACCTTGCGCGGGACGTGATAGAGCACGCCATGAAGATCCATGTTCTCGTAGGCGGTCAACTCGCTATCGAGACTGGGGTCCTGAAACACGATGCCGAACGTACGGCGCGCCTCGAGTTGATTGGTGACGGGGTCCAGCCCGTCAAGCTTCATGCTGCCGGCCGTGGGACGCTGCAGCGTCGTCAGCATCTGGATCGTCGTCGTCTTGCCAGCGCCGTTCGGACCGAGGAACGCGAAGATCTCGCCTTTGGCGACGTCGAACGACACGCCGTCAACCGCTTTGACCTCGCCGAATGTCTTGACCAGGTTCTCGACGTGAATCATGGGTTCCTCCGCGCCGGACTGAAGTCCGCGCTCTACGAAGCCTTCCTGCCAGCCGTGACGAACAACAGCATCCCAACGATGGCCAGCTCGATCTTCCAGATCGCAATACCAAAGACCGCGAGGTCGGAGAGAGCGAGCGCAAGCGCAGCTGCGCAGATCAAGCCAAGGATGACATTGCGCATGGAATCTGGGGAGACCTGCCGCGTCGCGTGGTAGGCTCCGCGATGGTACATCACATTGACGACAGGGCCAACGTCAGAATCACGCCGGGTCGCGCTGGCCAGCGCGGTCGGCACCACGATTGAGTGGTACGACTTCTTCATCTACGGCACGGCTGCGGCCGTCGTGTTCAGGCCGCAGTTCTTTCCTCAGGTGTCGGAGTTGGCCGGCACGCTGGCCTCCTTCGCCACGTTTGCGATCGGGTTCATCGCCCGGCCAGTGGGCGGCGTG
>DATCXH010000830.1:0-4006 GCA_036565925.1 Vicinamibacterales bacterium | reverse complement strand
GCACATCTCCTAGCGGAGGGTGGAGGGTAGAAAGAAGATCGACGAGCGTCGAAGACTCCGAGCAGGACTAAGAGGACCGAAGGCCCGGTCTCGCCGTGGACATGCGCCTGAAGATGACGGTCCTCGATTGGAGATTCGGTGAGCGGTCCTGCCGGCCAACGTCCAGGCATCTGCATGCGGCGCCCCCTCGATGTTCACGCCCAGAGTCCACCACGCCTCGATTCGGCGTCCTCTTCTGCACAGGGCGTTCGCCATGTCTGTTCTGAACTGCGAGGATTCCGCCCGGCGGCAGGCGGTGAGGTGCTGGTCGCCGCACCGTTCCTGTGGACCGCACGCGTGAGCCGGTGTGCGATCGGGTACAGCCGCTCAACGTGCACCTGACTATGATCATCACGTCCGATCATCACGTTGGATCATCACGTCGGGAGCCCGCCAGCAGCGGACCTCTGAGTCATCGACCAGAAGGAAGGGTCACTTGAGAACACTCGTCGGCACAGCGGCGATGAGCCTGTGTGTAGTGTCCCTCGCCCAGGTCATGTCAGCCGACACACTGGTCTTCAGAGACGGCTCGCGTGTCGAGGGCACTGTGCTCGCTATCGTGGGGCGCACTATCACCTTCCGGCACGCCGACGGCGTGTCCCGACGATATCCGACCAGCCAGGTCGATTCGCTGGAGTTCTTCTCCACCGACCGTGAGAACCGGCGCGCAGTGAACGCTCGCCGACTGGAGGCGCCCGCCGGCACCGAGTTGGTCGTGCGAACCGTCGAAACGATCGACTCCAGACGGGTGGGTGCGGATCAGTTGTTCGCCGCGATCGTCGAGCACGAGATTTCGGATACGTCCGGTCACGTGATCATTCCAGCGAGGTCCAGCGCCCAACTCGTGATCCGAGAGGTACGGTCTGGCAACGGGACGGGCACTCCGGAGATGGTGCTCGACATCCAGTCGATCACCGTCGACGGCCGGCGGTACGCGCTCGGTATGGTCGCCGGGGCCATCGAAAGTGGTCGCAAAACACGCGCGATCGGCCTTCTCATTGTCGCCGCCGATAGTGCAGCCACGGCTCAGGGCACCCACGTCAAGGTCCCTGCCGAGACGGTTCTCAGGTTTCTCCTCGACAAGCCCGTGACGCTCCGGGGCTGGACGGCGTTCGCGTCTCTCGCCGCGCCGGGCACGGAATAGTGGAGGGGTCGTTCGAGTGCTCTCATCGAAAGGCGAAGCCATGCTCACCGGATTGCTCGCCCTCCTGGTTGTGATGTTTGTGATCTCGATGCCCACATGGCGGCATAGCCGAAGCTGGGGCTACCGACGCTCACTCGCTCCGGTCGGAATCGAGTCAAGATAGGGCTTCTATGTTTCGCATCATCGCTTACGCGCTTGCGATCGGGACCGCGGCGTTCCTCCCCGCCCTGGCATACGCCGCAGGCCTGGAAGAGGCGCAACGGGAGTACTACAACGCGCGGTATGAGTCGGCCGCGCGGCTCACGCTGGACTCTTGTGCCACTGACGTGAACGGTCTCGCCGCCTGCGAGCTGCGCACTGCCGCGCTGCTGTTCCAGATCAAGGCGGCTCTGGGACCGCAGGAAAACCGGGACAAAGCATGGAAGGACTGTAACGCGTGCAACGATTTGCTGTCGGCGTTCAAGGTGTCGTTGGCGCGCGGCCAGACCCTGGCGCGGGCACGACTGCAGGAGATCCCGACCGACGACGAGACCTTGTTCCTCCTCGGAAAGCTGGATCTGAACTACGTCTGGTTGCAGCTGGGCACGCTTGGACGCCGCACCGGCTGGGATGAGTACTGGGAGGGCCGGCGCGCCGTCGACATGGTGCTCAGCCGTCAGCCTACACACGTGCGCGCACGTGTCGCGCGCGGATGGATCGACTACATCGTCGCGACGAAGATGCACCGAGGAACCCGGTGGTTGCTCGGCGGCGGCAACAAGAAGCGGGGAATGCTCGCGATTCGTGAAGCGGCCGAGGCGGAGGCGGAATTCTTCACGCAAACAGAAGCCCGCTTCGCACTCTGGGACATCCAGGTCCGCGAGCGCGACACACCGGCCGCACTCGCCACTGCGGATGTCCTGATTCGGGATTTCCCGGACAACCAGGAGCTCAGACGTTTCCTCGACACTCACCGATCGAAGCAGTCCACTGCTGCCAGGCCACCGGCAAGGCAATGACTGATGCGCTGGGCGCATGCATCTTCCGCCTCGCCCAGACACACCACCAGTACTACTCCCAGACCTCGTCGCACGCACGCTCCGAAGTCTTCAAGGTCCTGTGACGGCGTTGCGCACCAGGTCATGCGCGCACTCCAGCTCGTTGCACCCGCAAGCCGATGACGCATCTTGCCGGAACGATGCGATTCGTGCTTAGAATACCTAACTAGTTAGGCCTATGTAGCTAGGCTTCATGGATTTCGGCGCGCTCATGAGCACATCGAAAAACGACATCCTGCAAGGCACGCTGACGCTGCTGGTCCTCAAGACACTCGCCTCGAACAAACGGATGCACGGTTACGCGATTACGATGCACGTGCAGCGCGTCTCCGGCGATCTGCTCCGCGTCGAAGAGGGCTCGCTCTACCCCGCTCTGCACCGTATGGAGCAGCAGGGCTGGCTCAAAGCCGAGTGGGGCATGACCGAGAAGAACCGCGAGGCTCGCTTCTACTCGCTCACCGCGAAGGGCCGCAAGCAGCTCGCGGTCGAAGAAGACAGCTGGGCGCGCTTCACCGAAGGTGTCGGCCGAGTGCTCCGTTACGTCTAAGGGACGGAAGACGATCGCCCATGCCCTGGCTTCGACGCCTCGTCAACACGCTCCGGCCGGCCACTCTCGAGCGCGACATCGATCGGGAGATCGCATTCCACATTCGCGAACGCGAGGATGAACTTCGCGCTGGCGGTCTGTCAGCCGATGAGGCACGGCGGCGGGCGCGGCTGCAGTTTGGTCACACCGTCGCGCAACGCGAGAGAACCCGTGATATCGACGTAACGACGCTGCTCGATTCTTCGCTCCGGAATATCCGCCTGTCGCTGCGAGGCATGCGGCGGACGCCGGGCTTCAGCGTCGCCGTCGTGCTGACCCTGGCACTGGGCATCGGCGCCAACAGCGCCGTGTTCTCCGCGATGGATGCGGTTCTTCTTCGGCCGCTGCCGTTTCGCGATCCAGACCAGTTGATATCCCTGACACAAACGACCGAGCGCACGGGTGAGACCGATGCCGCCACGGTGCGTGTCCTCGATTGGAACCGACTCAACACGACGTTCCAGGGCATCACCGGACACATGATGGAAGACGCCTCGGATACGACCGGCGATCAGCCGGAGCGCGTTCGGCGAGCGACCGTCCTCCCCCGTTTTCTCGAAGTCTGGCGTATCGAGCCACTACTCGGACGAGGGTTCACCGCCGCCGAGCATCGACTCGGTGGTCCGGCCGCCATCCTGATCAGCGAGCGCTACTGGCGCCGCCGTTTTGGCGCGGATCCGTCCGTCTTGAACAAGAGCGTGCGGATGGCTGGTCGTTCGTACCCGATTGTCGGTGTTCTTCCCGCATCATTCATGTTTCCCGAACGCGACACCGACTGGTGGGTTCCGCAATGGGTCGACGCGCCATGGGCGCTGGAACGAGGATACAGAGGACAGATCGCCATCGGACGACTGAAGCCAGGGGCTACGCTGGCGCAAGCGCGCGACGATCTTGGCGCGGTTCAGCGACGATTGGGCGATCAGTATCCGACCACCGATCGCGACATGAGCCCCATCCTCGTGCCGTTCAAGGACAAGATGGTCGGCGACGTTCGCGGCTCCTTGTGGCTACTCTTCGGCGCCGTCTCTGTCCTGCTCCTGATCGCCTGCACAAATATCGCATCGCTGCTGCTCGCTCGCGCGACGCGACGTGAACGGGAAGTCGCGGTTCGTGTCTCGCTTGGCGCTTCTCGCGCGACAATCGTCGCGCAGCTTCTGACCGAATCGGCGGTGCTGGCATTCGTCGGAGGGGCCGCCGGCT
>DATCXH010000135.1:0-12497 GCA_036565925.1 Vicinamibacterales bacterium | reverse complement strand
ACCAGGGGGCGACGATCCCGGATTGCCGCAGGCGTCGAAGCCGCCACAAACCGACGCCCACCCAGCACAGGCGAACAACGACGCCGCTCACGAGTACCCAACCGACGAGTGAGATCCAGTCAAATGTGCCGGCGACGATCGGCGCGGTCTGAGCGCCCGCTGGAAGACCCGACGAAGGGAGCAACCCGATTGCGGTTGTGTCGGTGATCGTGACCACCATGGATCGGCGTACGGGTAGCCACGGCAGCACGAGGCACAAGGCGAGCAGCGCGCGCCAGTAAACGTAACGCACCGCCGGAGCATCGATGCGGACGACTGCGGCGAGCCCAGCGCCAAGCACGACGAGCAGCGCAACCTGCGCGCTATACGCCAGGAGATTACCGAGCAGCGTGGCGTCCGTCATTCCTGCTCCTCGATCAGTTGCTTGACGATGCGCCGTTGTTTCTCGGTGAGCTTGTTGTCCTTCGCCAGGTGCACCAGCAGGCTGTCGGGCGCGCCGTCGAAGACGCGATCGAGGAAGTCCCTGACCATCGCGCCGATGACCTGCTGACGACGTTGGGCCGGTTTGTACACGTGTGCGCGATCGACGAGCGTCTTCTTGAGGTAACCCTTCTCCTCGAGAATCCGCATCATCGTCATCACCGTCGTGTAGGCGATGGTGCGCTTTTCACGCATCGCCTCGTACACGTCGCGCACGGTGGCTTTGTCGCGGGACCAGACGACCTTCATGATCGCCAGCTCCTGCGGGGTGAGCGTGGGGTGTGGCGTTCGCACGCCTACGAATTATTTAGTACTAGTTTACGCGTGTCAAGCGCGCGGCAGGGTCTCGAGCGCGACGGCTTCGCGCAGTGCTTCGGTACGCCCGGCAAACAGCTCGAGCGCGCGGACGTCCTGAGCAAGACGCTCGACGATGTGGCCGGCACGAAACGATTCGGCGCCGACAACCTGTGTCGCGCGAGCGACCGCTCGCTGCGTGGCCTCAGTGGCGAGCAGCTTGGCCATCGAGGCGTCGGCGAGTGACATCTCGGTTGCCGACGCCGCCTTCCACGTCAGCATGCGCGCGGCATCGAGCTCTGTCGCGGCATCGGCAAGCAGTCCCTGCACCGTCTGCTCACCACCTGCTCCGCGATCGCGATGACCGCGTGCGACCATCAGCGCTTCGTGCAGCGCCCGTCGTCCCATGCCGAGGCCCGCTGCGGCCAACAGCACGCGCGCGCGTGCCATGAATGGCTGCGTCGCACCGGCTGGCACAAATGGCGTGCGCTCGAATCGCACGTGTCCACAGACCACGCCACTCAATCCGGCGGTTGCCACCGGCTCCTGCCTCACGCCTGAAGCATCAAGCTTCACCGCGGCAGCAGTCAGCGCATCGCGGTCTCTCACGCCGACGATGACGAGTCCATGCTCCGTCAATGGCGTCACCCAGGACGCGCGCCCCGACAGCGAGCCCTGTTCGACGATCGGCACTTCATCAGAGGACAAAGCGATCGCGCCGACGATCTCGCCTCGCGCGAGCGGCGCGCTCGCCTCGGTCTCACCGAGCCCCATCGTCACCCCGGCATGCATCGCCAGGGCAACAGCTGCACCGGCTGATTCCCAGGCGACCGCTTCAACGACGACGACCGCCGCGAGCAGATCGCCTCGATCATCGACGAGCCCCGCGCGCAGAGTGCCAGCCACGATGTCATTGGCTGTCGCGCCTGGCGTCAGACCGCGCGCGAACGCCTGCCCCCTCTCCTGCCAGTCCTGCTGTGATGTGGAGAGATTGAAATCCATGGTGATCAATCATAGGCGGGTCTGAAGCCCTGCCTCTGCGTCCTTGTAGAGGCGAGTCTTTAGACTCGCCTACGAGTCTTTAGACTCGCCTACGAGTCTTTAGACTCGCCTACGTCGTACGAGCGAGACGCTCGAATATCGGCTTGAGGCGCTGGGCGGTCACGCTCAGCTCCTCGGGCAGGACGCGCGTGTCGCCGATCACGGTCATGAAATTGGCGTCGCCCACCCAGCGCGGGACGAGGTGCACGTGCAGGTGATGCTGGATGCCGCCGCCTGACGGCTTCCCCAGATTGAGTCCCACGTTGATGCCACCGGGCTCGTATGCCTCACGCAACACGATCTCCGATCGCTGCGTGAGGTCGGCGATCTCGTACAACTCCTCCGTCGTCAGCGCACTGAGTGTGGCGACGTGCCGGCGCGGGATCACCATCAGGTGACCGCTGTTGTAAGGGTATCGATTGAGGATGACGTAGGCGCTGCGACCGAGATGCACGACGAGAGGATCGACGACGTGGGCGTCCACCGGTTGGCCGGTGGACGCTGAGACTTCAGCCGTGAGGCAGAAAACGCATTCGAGCTCGGACCTGTTCGCCTTCACGTAATCGAGCCGCCAGGGGGTCCAGAGGCGATCCACCTCTGTCGGGTCTCAGGCTTGAACGGCGGTATCGCTGCCGTCGGGGCCAGGCGCCGCGGCAGGAGCATCGACGTTCTCCTCCTCGCGGTTGATCAATTCCTTCAGCTCTTTTCCGGGCTTGAAGTACGGCACCTTCTTCGGCGGTACATCCACCTTGTCGCCGGTCTTCGGGTTACGTCCCTTGCGAGGCTCGCGTTTGCGCAGCCGGAAGCTGCCGAAGCCGCGAAGCTCGATCTTCTCGCCGCGATGCAGCGCGTCGATGATGCTCTTGAATACTGTGTCGACGATGACTTCCGAGTGCTTCTTTGTCAGGTCGGAGACTCGCGAGACTTCTTCAACGAGCTCCGCTTTGGTCATGCTGCCGCCAGGCGTATTCACTCTGGTGCTCCTTGCAGGCCCCAAGGCGCTGAGGCGCAGGTCTCAGTTGCCTGAGACCTGTCGCCCTGGACCTTGATACCTGATTGCCGAGGCCTACCGGTTTCTGAAGTGATCACCCAGTGTGGCTGTGCCCGTGCCTTCGCCGTCCTGGTACGCTTCCCAGTCGGCCCGGTACTCGTCGTTCTTCATCGCGCGAATGCTCAAGCCAATCTTCCGCTCCTGCGGACTGAGCTTGATGATCTTCATCTGGTAGGAGTTCCCTACCTGCAGATCGATCTTTTCGCCGCCGTGCGAATCATCGAACTCCGATACGTGAATCAAGCCCTCGATGCCCTCGTCCAACTCCACGAAGGCGCCGAAGTTGGTCATCCGGGTGATCTTCCCTTCCACGACGTCGCCGACGTTGTGACGTGAGAAGAAGTCATCCCAGATATCGGTCGCGAGCTGCTTCAAGCCCAGTGACAAACGCTGATTTTCGGCGTCGATGCTGAGCACCATCGCCTCGACCACATCACCCTTCTTCAGCACCTCGGAAGGATGCTTGACGCGCTTGCTCCACGACATGTCCGAAATGTGGATCAAGCCGTCGATGTCTTCCTCGACCTCGACGAACGCGCCGAACTCGGTGAGGTTGCGGACCTTGCCCTTGATCTTGGTGCCGACCGGATACTTCTCACCCAGCTCGTGCCACGGGTTGCTCTCGACCTGCTTCAAGCCGAGCGAGATGCGTCGCGCTGCCGGATCGACGCCGAGCACCATCGCTTCGACGGTGTCGCCGACGTTGAGGATCTTCGACGGGTGCTTGACGCGCTTGCTCCACGACATCTCGCTGACGTGAATCAAGCCCTCGACGCCAGGCTCGAGCTCGACGAATGCGCCGTAGTCGGTCAGGCTCACGACCTTACCGCTCATCCGCGCGCCAACCGGATAGCGATCCTGCACGGTCGCCCACGGATCCTGCACCAGCTGCTTGTGACCAAGCGAGACACGCTCGGTCGCCGGGTCGTACTTGAGGACGATGACGTCGACTTCGTCGTTGACCTTGAAGAGCTCCGAAGGATGCCCGACGCGGCCCCATGACATGTCGGTGATGTGCAACAGCCCGTCGATACCACCGAGGTCGATGAACGCGCCGTAGTCGGTGATGTTCTTCACGGTGCCGCGAAGCGTCTTGCCTTCGGCAAGCGTCTCGAGCGTCGTCTTCTTCTTCTCGGCGTTCTCTTCCTCGAGCAGCGCCTTGCGCGAGAGGACGATGTTGCCACGCTTCTTGTTGACCTTGATGACGCGCATGCGGAGCTCCTGCCCCTTGAGCGCGTCGAGGTTGCGAACCGGGCGAACGTCGATCTGCGAGCCGGGCAGGAACGCGCGCACGCCGATGTCCACGGCGAGGCCACCCTTGATGCGTTCGATGACGCGGCCGATGACGACCTTGCGATCGGCGTAGGCCTTCTCGACCTCGTCCCAGATCTTCATCTTCTCGGCCTTCTCGCGCGAGAGCACGATGTGGCCTTCACGATCTTCGGTACGCTCGAGCAGGACATCAACCGTGTCGCCCGCCTGCACGGTGACGATGCCGTTCTCGTCGAGGAATTCGTGGATGGGGATGAGACCTTCGGACTTATATCCGACGTCAACAACGACCGCGGCGTCGGTCACCTTCAGGACCGTGCCTTTGACGACTTCCCCCTCCGCCATGTTGCGGAAGCTGTCGTCGTACGCCTCGAGCATCGAGGCGAACTCCGCCGGGTCCATATCTTCGTGCTGCATCGGCTTGAACGCCGGTCCGGCCGGCTTGCCGGCTCGTGTGCGTCCAGGTGCCCCGGGCTGTCCGCCCGCTGTCTCGGGCGACACCAACCCGTTTTCTGCATTCGCCATTACGTGCGCGTCCTCCTACTAACCTGATACCCGCCGAGTGGCTGTGCTTTGCACGGCTCCCTGCGGGCTCTGCCGGTTTCTATTGCCTTTCGACTTCGCTCAAGGCAACCTTGAGCCCAGCCAAGAGCTGTTCTTCGACAGGGCTCAGGACAATCCTGAGCGCAGCGAAGGATTGCGGGGACCGGCCCCCCGCGCTATAACGGCGATGGAGAATGCATGGTGGGCACCGCCCCGTCTTGCGGGAGGCGGTACAGTGAGGGCGGCCGAGGGTCGCATCCACTCCCCCTGCACGGGATTGTCCTTCGCCGATAAGCAATAGAGTTTACGTAACTTATCGGACGACTGTCAAGGTAAGCCTGGACCGGAATAGGGCGCGCAGAAAGGGAGAGAGGACATGGCCAAACGGAAGGCGGCCGCACGGAGCACCGCACGTCGGAAGGCCGCCACCACGCGGCGCAAGGTGAGACGCACCCGGTCTGCCGGGCAGAAGAGGGCGACGGCTGGGAAGAAAACGGCGTCCGTCCGGAAATCAGCCAGCAAGAAAAAGGCGTCCGCCCGAAAGAAAGTGGCATCGACGCGGAAGACGACCGTCACGAAGACGGCGTCTGCCCGAAAGGCCGGCGTCAGAAAAATGAAACGAGCGGCGCCCGTGGCGAAGAAGCGCACCGCATCGGTGGCCACGAAGACCGCTGCGCCTGCGAAGAAGACGGCGTCACGCGTCGAGCGAGTACCTCAGCGTAGCGCGCCGGGCCTCAATCGCGAACGGCGCACGATCCGCGACGACGAGATCGTGCCAACGCCACCATCTACGCTCGACTTCGATCGCTCCGCATCCGCCGCGCGATCCGGACGACGTGAGATGCGCGAGAGATACGACGAGCACACTGAAACCGGTCCGGCCCTGACCGGCGGTGATGTGGACGCCGATTGGGAATCGGCCTACAGCGTTGGCGACGAAGCGCCGGGCGGCGACAACCCGACACCGGATCAGGATGTGGTGGACGAGATCGGCCGCGCCGTCGGCGTCGAGTATCAGGACAACGAGGAGCTCAAGGGCGACGCGAAGATCTCCAAACGCGATCGCAATCGCTGGGAGCTCGATCCGGCGTCCTCCGACGATTGGGACGAGAGATAAGAAAGAGGCCCAAAGCCCACGCAACGCGACATGGCTCGCGAACTGCCAACACTTCAACCACGCTCGCGCAAAGCCTGGCGGGCGTGGCTCGAGAAGAACCACGCCTCCTCCTCTGGCATCTGGGTCGTCTACGCAAAGAAGCACACCGGTCTCGACTCCGTGACCTATGTGGAGGCGGTCGAAGAAGCGCTCTGCTTCGGCTGGATCGACAGCCTCGTACATCCAATAGACGACTCGCTCTACAAACAAATCTTCACGCCGCGTAAAGAGCGAAGCGCATGGTCGGCGTTGAACAAGAAGCGCGTTGAGCAACTCATCGAGTCACGTCAGATGACCGCGGCGGGCATGAAGATGATCGAATTGGCCAAGGCCAACGGTCAGTGGGATGCGCACGCGAAGACCGAAGCGCTGACGATGCCCCCGGCGTTGAAGAAAGCCTTGAACGGAAACGCCAGCGCGAAGAAGAACTGGCCGACCTACACCCTCAGCCAGCAGAAAGCATTTCTTCGGATGCTGGACGACGCAAAGACTGCCGAAACGCGCGCGAAGCGAATCGCGCGCATCCTGGACGTCGTTTCGAATCGCATGACGTTCTCGCAGCTGCTCAAACCGAAGACTGCTTCGCGCGCACGAGGCTCAGCACCATCTCGACGACCTCGTTGATCGGCATCGTGGTCGTGTCGATGCGCACCGCGTCCGGCGCAAGCGTCAGCGGCGACACGGGCCGCGTCGAGTCGGCGGTATCGCGAGCTTTGATCGCAGCGGCAACGGCGGCCTGCCCCACCTGACTTCCGGTGTGTGACGCATCGTTGGCGCGCCGCCGGGCGCGTTCCTCTTCCGACGCATCCAGATAGATCTTCAGATCGGCACCCGGGAACACGACCGTCCCGATATCCCGGCCTTCCATGACGACGCCGCCACCTTCGCCGAGCGCGCGCTGACGCGCGACGAGCACTTCACGCACACGCGGCAGCCGCGCCACTGCTGTCGCCGCTCTGTCGATTTCAGGCGTCCGGATCGCGCGCGTGACGTCGTGTCCGTCGATCGCCACGACTCCACCCTCGACGACGATGTCGGCCCGCTGCGCCAGCGCCGCTACTGCGCCTTCGTCCTCCAGGACGATGTGTTCGAAGAGCGCCTTCCAACCTACGGCGCGGTACATGGCGCCGGTATCGATGTGGCGATATCCCAGTGTCTCGGAGAGCGTTCGCGAAATCGTGCCCTTGCCCGCGCCTGATGGGCCGTCGATAGCGATAACCAGTCGTTTCATGTCGTTCGGGTCTGTCCCGCCAGCGGCATGCGGAGGCAGACAATCCGAACGATCCTATCACCTGCTGTTGTTCGCTCTCGCGGAGCGGCGCGACCAATCAGAATCGATACAACAGCCGCACGTATGTGGTGTGACCCGTGTACGGCCGATTGCCGTAGCCGAGAGTCAGAGCACCCAGCCAGTCGATGCGCGGAGTGCCGGTCGCGGGTGCGAACCCGACCGGTCCGTTCGTATCGATCGTGTTGAAGTCCTCGACGTCGAGCGTCTCGAAGTAATAGCCGACTCCGACGCCGGCGCGCGTCGTGAAGAAGTAATTCACGTCTGCTGTGACTCGATGCCATCGGTTATCGACATCAGGCAGCGGGATGAACTGGTTCGCCGTCGTCAAAGCCGCAATGCGTGGGCCGCCGTGGACGAAGCTGTTGTTCGAGTCGCTGTAGTCGTACGCAAAGCGAATATCCGTGTTCCTGATCGCCCGCAAGAGATCGAGGTAGGTAGTGAAGTTGTTGGTGTGGTCGTCATTGTCGAGCGTCCAGTCGCGACTCGGGTCCGTGAAGCTCGGATCCGGCGGCGGATTCGCGTTGCGCGAGAGCTGCAGCGAGCTGTAGCGATCGCGCCCGTAATTGGCGCCGACGGCGAAGACGTCCATCGGATGGAAATTGACCCCAGCGTTCCAACTCACGACATCCGATTCGTGCAGACCGAACAGCTCGCCCGGGCGACTGACCGGCACTGAATCATCGGGCAGATACCGATCTCTACCGCCGGCGAATTGCAGATAGACGTCGACGGTGTCGCGCGGGAATACCGTGAACAGCAGGGATCCTCGCGTGCGATCGCGATCTGCCTCGTCGTAATAGCGCAGCGTCGGCTGTGTGCCGCCAGGCCCAAGCTCGTAATCGACGCCGGTCTCGACGAAGCCCTCGCCACGGCGGCGCCCGACATCAAAGCCGGCGCGGATCGTCAGATAACGACTGGAAAACGTGTCGTACGACAGCCGGAAGATGTGCTCGCCAACGTCGCTGAAGCCGCGACCGTGCCGCTCGACCGCTTCGTGTCCGTATCCCACGCGCACGGTTCCCCAACCGCCTGGCGTGAAGGACACGCCCGTATCGAGCAGGTGGCGCGACGTATCGAATTGTTCCGTGATGCCCTCTTCGACCTCCTCGGGCACGGCATCGAAGCGCACGTACTCGGTGGCATCGAACGGCGGAGTCTGGACGTCCCGCTCGTTGTAGCGGTAACGGACCGTAAAGTTGATGACGCGAGTCGGCCGAGAGCTCAGACTCACGAGTGCGTTCACGCCCTTCGCCTCGGCCTCCGCAGTAGGCCTGGGCAACTGGGCGAGATGCGGGAACGCGGCGATGACGGTCGGCGTGTTGATGACCGAATTAATGGTCCACGGAATCAGCGTGTCGTTCTGGTTCTGGGACGTGAACTGCACCGTGCCGTTGAGCGTCGTGCGGCGAGCCAGCTTGTACATGCCCGTGCCGCTCACGACGTTCATGGTGTTGCTCGGCGCCAGAGCCTGGCGTCCTTGCGCCGGGCCGTTGCCGTTGCTGTACCCGTTGGCGTCGTACGGTCCGTCCGGAGGCAGCAGGCCGTTGTTGAAGTCGGTAATACGAATCGGGTTGTCCCAGGTCAGGCTCTGAAAATTGTTGTTGAACCAGGAACCGTCCCAGCCCAGCCTGAACATTCCGCGCGGGTTCGACCACGACGTGCCCACCGAGAGATCGTTGGTGCGCTGATTTATCGGCTGCGGCAGTTCCATCGCGGTATTGAAGGCAAAGGACGCGCCCCAGGGCTGCTGGCCCTCGCGCGCAGAGGACCTGAAGTTCGCATCGACGTCAATCGCCCGCGTCGCCGCAAAGTTCAGACCGACGTTTGCGGTATCGCGGACGTGACGCAGTTCGAACGGGGACGCGAGGGCGTTGTAGATCGAACGGTTCGTCAGCGCCTGTGCCACCTGTGTGGCGTTACTGCACGCGGCCGGCGGCGCGCCGGGTGCGCACGGTATCCCCACCGCGGTGCCGTCGTTGGTCGCATTGGTCGGTCCCTGCACGGCCTGCTGCGCGTTGTTGTCGAGCGTGAGCGTGCTGCCATTGGTCGCAAACGGCGTCACCACGATATAGCTGTAGTTGAGCGGCACTGACACCCAGTCAAACAGCACATTCGCTCGCCTGGTCAGCAGAGTAGCGTCGTATCGCTGATCGCGATAGCCGGGGTGCAGTGCGTGCGCGCTGAACACCGACGAGGACGTGGTGCGATTGACACTGAGGTTTGAAAACACGCCGTCACGCGTATCGCGGTACCGCTCGTAACGCGCTTCGTCGCCGTCGGTGGTCGTGAAGAGGCCGCCGAAGTCGACGTTGCCCTGAAAGGGCGATCTCGCCGCCGGCTGTGCCGGTTGGCTCGGCGGTGCCTGCGCGTATCCCACCCGCGCCAAAAGCAGCAGCGCGGCAATCGTCAAGAATCTGGTGCGCATCGCTCTCCCCCTGTTAGCGCAGCAGCGCCTTGCCGGACGGTGCGTTCGAGCCGTGGATCATCTGGTGGCAGATGACGCACGAACGCGCGTAGATCTTGTTGGCGTTTGACGAGTTGTTCAGGACGAAGCCGTCGTACACCGTCGGAGGATGCCGCGAGGTCACATGACATCGCTGGCACAGGAACGGGAGTTTGCTGACGAGCATCCGGTCGTTGTTCGACCCATGCGAGTCGTGACAGGTGGTGCAGCTCTCGGTCACCGGAGCATGTTCCCAGAGATACGGCCCGCGCTTGTCCGCGTGACAGCTCGTGCAACTTTCGTCGATGGTGGTGCCGGCCCGCAGCAGCTTGACGTTTGTGCTGCCGTGCACGTTGTGACAGGACGAACAGGTCAGCGCCCCTTCGCGCACGGGCATGTGGTTGAACCGGTGCTGCTTATTCGTGACATTCCGGTGGCACGTCGCGCACAGGGTCATCTGATTGGCAGCCACGAGCTGGGGCTCGCCTTTCGGCGAGTGGACGCTGTGGCAGGTCGTGCAGCTGATGTTCCGTTGATCGTGCTGGCTGCCGTCCCACAAGGCATGCGACGCGCGGGTGTGGCACGTCGTGCAGGTATCACTCGCCTGCGACGACGTCATCTTCCGCGGGTTGCGAATCAACGCGGGGTCGCCGCTCTCGGCATGCTTCTGACCGGGCCCGTGGCAGCTCTCACATCCCTGCCCCGCCGCAGGCGTCCGCGCGTTGAATACGTGCGAATGCTTCGTGCCTTGGTACGACTTGTCGTCGTGGCAGGCCAGGCACGTGTCCTGACCGACGTATCCGCCTTGCGGCGTTTGCGCCGCTGACGTCTGCGCTGGCGATGGTTTTGTTTGCGGTGCGGTCTCGACATCCACTGTCGCAATCGCGCACGCCAGCACACATGCGAAGGCGGCGCCGAGACAATAGAAACTACTTGATTTCATGACAGAGCTCGCACTCCTGAGCGATGACGCGACCGTCCCTGGATTTGTGTGAATCGTCGTGACACCGGAAGCAGCCCGGAGTGTCCACGTGACCAAGATGATTGGCGTAGGTGCCGAACCTCACGCGCATGGCCGGGAACACGTTGCGGGACCAGACGTCCTGCGTTGACGCAACCGCCTGCCTGATCAGCGCGGCATCCGTTCCCGGTCGCGCGCCGTAAAAGTCGTTCAATCGTTTGGCAATCGCCGCCAGCGCCGCATCACGGTTCGCGTAATCACCAGCAACGGCCGCGACGGCCTCACGCCTGACGAACGGCAGTGCGCGCGGAACACGACCCTCGGCCATTGCAGCATCGACCGCCCGTTCAGGCGTGAACGACATCGTATGCGCCGGGCGATTGTGACAGTCGGTACAGTCCATGCGCCGTCGAATGCCGCCGGCGATCTGCGCCTCCGTGACACCCTCGGCGATGAACTCGCGCGTTCCGTCGGCGCCGTGCACGCGCACGAAGGGGATGGTCTCGCGACTCTCGCTAGTGGCCACGTATTCGATGTCGAGTGCGATGTGGCGATGAATGCCGGCGCCGGGACGATCGATCGCACTACCCACGTGCATCATCAGCGCGGTAGCCGTTTCGGTATTGCTCTCGTCGTTGGCGTACTCGCGAATGAGCTTCTGGCGATCACCGAGGTGACCGTTCCGATGGCAGCCGCCACAGGTGTCCTCGGTGCGTCCGAGCGCGCGCACCGGCGTCGGAACCGGGCGGGGCACCTGATTGGTGGCGAGGTGATACAGCTGTCGCGTGCCAGCCAGCTTCGCCTCAATGAACGATCCGGCGCCCGCGCCGACGTGACAGCTGACGCACGACACCTGCGAGTGAGGCCACGCCCGATGCGCCACGAACTCCGGTTCCATCGTCGTGTGGCAGACCTGACCGCAGAACTCGGTCCGCTCCATGTAGTGCACGGTTCCGAATCCCGCCGCCGACACGATCAGGATGTTGACGAGCGTGAGCGCCACGACACCAAAGAGCCAGACGCGCTGTCGTGGCTGACCAAGATCGATGACCGGCCATTCGAGGTCTGGCGTGCCCGTCCGTCGGCGCCGTGCGCTCAACCAGACTCCGGCAGGAATCAACACCAGTCCTGCGATGAACGCCAGTGGTACCGTGACGAAGGTGAGGAGCCCGACGTACGGATTGGTGAAGTAGCCGAGGAGCTCGAGCCCCAGCAACGCGATGAACAGCCAGGCGGCCGCCGTCGCAATGGTGATGCCGACGAGCGAGATCGGATTCCGGACAGCGGCCGGAAGACTCAGTCGCACGAACCTCGAACCGCGACCCTACTTCTTCAGGCTGGCGAGGTAAGCCACCAGACCATCGAGTTCTTCCTTCGGGAGCATGTACGCCTTCATCGCCGGCTTACGCGTGGCGTTCGCCTTGGCCGACATGTCCGGGGCGTTGGTGATCCATTGCTTGATCTGATCGGCCGACAGTTTCGCGCCGACGCCATCGAGCGGCCCTTTTTTGTTGCCGGTACCGCCGATCGAGTGGCAGATCGAGCATTTCTGAGCGGTGTACACCTTCTGGCCAGTCTGAACCGCGTCCTGCGCAGAGGCCGTCGCCGCGCACGCAAGGACACTTATCCCGATCCCGAAGGCCGCCGAGCGAATTGAAATCATGATGCGGATCAACATGAACCGAAAGACGACGGGCCGTCAATGGGGAAAAGTTCGCACTGCCTTGTCTTCGCATAAGATGCCGTGCAATGGCGCGCCGTCTTCTCACACTCGCAACGGTTTTGTTGATCGTCGGTCTCGTGGTGATCTTCGTCGCCACGCCATATCTACGCGCGGCATCCCTCGTCGTCCGCGCAGCCAACCTTGGTGGCCGGGCCGAAGCATTCGCCGACGAGCACGCGAGACCGGTCACCATCGAACCGACGCACATGGTGCCGACGCGCTACGGCAACGTGCCCGCGAAG
>DATCXH010000030.1:0-2466 GCA_036565925.1 Vicinamibacterales bacterium | reverse complement strand
CGTTACAGCCGCTGCTGCCCTGCGAGTAATTGGTCGCGGGGTTGAACGGCAGCGGGGTGGACACCGCGACCTCGTTCATACTGCCCGACGTATCGATGATCAGCATGATGTTGGGACGCGTGCTGGCAGCAGGTGTCACCGTGAAGATCTCGGTGTCGTCGGCGCGAGCCGCAACGCTGAGCGCGAGAGCGGCGCTCGTCAGTGTGATCAGAAGCGGTTGTTTGAAGAAACGCATGCTCTGGTCCTCGAAACTGCGGGTGCGGGTCATGGCGTCAGCGCCGGGCTAGTGGGATTGAGCGGAGTCACTGTCGGGTCGTGGGGCGCGATCACGGCAACACCTTGTCGGTTGACGGCTATCGCATTGCGCACCGAGCGGCCGGTGCTCAGGACCTCGAAGTGGAACGACGAAAAGGAGTCCCACGTGGAGCCCCACAGAGCCGGCAAGGCTGCGCCGCCCTGCGCGGGCGTCGTGACGGAGAAAAAGGTGTCGTTGCCGCCGGTATTGGGCATCGTCGTGTACGTGTTGTCGGTGAGCGGGATGCGCTGCGGAACGGCGCTGGGATTCAGCGTCGCCGTACGGAACGCCGTCTCGACGCCGGCCTCGGCCGCCTGGAACGCGTTCTGCGAGTACTGCGCGTTACCGGCCATCGCAAGCTCGAGACTGGCGGTGTTCATGCCGGAAATCGCCAGCAGCGTCAGCACCAGCAACAGCAGCATTCCGACGACCAGCGCGGCGCCGCGTTGCGTATGTTTCGCAGAGATCACGGGTGAGCGGCGCATGATCAGGTTCCCAGTGCGTTGCGGATCTGGATGGTTCGCGACACCAGCAAGCGGCGGAAGCCATCTGCCGGTGCGTATGCGAACCCTGCCGTGCCGGCCGTATTCAGATTGGCCGTGGTCCCGGTGGCGACGGCGCGATCTGCATAGGCGTAGGTGCGGTTGTCGGTGAAGCCCACTTCGGGGTTTTCGGCGCGGATCAGCAGCCATACGCGGACAGCCACGATCTGCTCATTTGCGCCGAGCGCTTCGGGATTGATGTAGCGTTGCGCCACGCCATTCGTGCCGGTCGGATCGACGCCGAACTGAACCTGCATGTCTTCCACGCCGGGGATGATCTCCTCGTCATTGAAAGCAAGTCCGACGAGCGCCTTGCGACGCAAGGAGGGCACTCCAGTGCGATCCGTCGAGTCCTGGTCGACGTAGTAAGCGTTGACGATCAGATCGTTGATCTGACCCGCCGGCGCGCCCGTGCAAGGGCCGCTGTCCGTGACGAGCTCCGCCAGCACGCGCGTCGAACAGATCCGCAAGCGCCCGGTGGCAGCACCAGTCGACGGCGTTGTCGCCGCGCGGCGCACCGTCAGCGTGTCCGCACCGGTGACTGGCTTTGCGTTGAGCGCATCACACTCCAGGGCATAAGCGTTGTTGCTGCCCTCTACATTGCGGATGAGGTCGTGGGCGTAGTTGTTGCCGCACTCTTCCGGGTCACCGGCCGAACCGGCGCCCGGTGCAGCCTGATTCATCACGATGCCGGCGCCCTTTATCAGGCCCCAGTAGTTCGACATCCGGACGTCGGGCTCGATGACGCTCATCGCGTAGCGCGCAGTTTCCTGCAGGCGCGCCGCGGTCTCGTTCACCTCATACGTCGCGCGGCTGTCCACATACACCTGCGTTGCGCCGAAGATGAGCAGACCGCCGATCGTGACTGCGACGAGCAGCTCGATCAGGCTCAAGCCGCGGACGCGCCGCGAACCACAGTTCCTGTTGCGCACGTTGTTCATATCTGCAAGCTCATCACGTAGGTCTGTGCGGTGGTCTCGGCGGCTTCCATCCAAGACACCGTGATCCGATACGTCGTCGGCACAGTTGTCGTGTCCACGGTGACGGCGCCGGCCGGTGCGCCGGGCAGTACTGCCTGGATCGATGCCTGCCAGACCGCCAGGTCGTGCGCAGCCATGTCAGCGGCATCGCAGGTCTCGGTCGCACCCATACATGTGTCGACATCGTCGGCTGATGCTGTGGCGGCGTAGGCATTGCCAGCCGAGCGATTGGCGCGAATGCGGTCGCCGAGATCGCCGGCGAGATTGATCGCCTGCATGCGTGAGGTAGCGCTGCCACTGGCGCGCAACGTGGTGACGTACAGGCTCGCGATTCCGAGCATGCCGACGGCGAGGACGACCAGCGCGACCAATGCCTCAACGATCGTGAAGCCGCGCAGCGTCTGACGGTTCGCGTACATGGGTCCGCGCGCGATCATGGGCAGGTGCCTCCGGTGGCGCTCAAGGCAGAGGTGATGTCGGCGGGATCGCGAGTGATGTACGCGCGCCCGGTGTTCGTGATCCACATCGAGCGCGCGACGGAGCTTGTACCGACCGTGAGGTTGCCGCGGACGTCGCAGATGACGACGCGGCTCATCAGAGTCTGGCCGGGCGTGCTGGTCGCAAATCCCGTGGTGTTGTAGCTCACCTT
>DATCXH010001100.1:0-2704 GCA_036565925.1 Vicinamibacterales bacterium | reverse complement strand
CCCCATCGCCGAGGCGCTCGCCATCGCGAGGCAGATCGCGGATGCGCTCGACGCGGCGCACGAGCGCGGCATCATCCATCGCGATCTCAAACCCGCCAACATCAAGATCACGCCCCAAGGCGTCGTAAAGGTCCTCGACTTCGGCCTCGCCAAGGCTGCCAGCATCGACGGCGCACCGGTGGATCCCGCGGCGTCGCGCCACGGCGCGATCGTCGGCACCGCCGCCTACATGAGCCCCGAGCAAGCGCGTGGTCTGAGTGTGGACAAGCGCGCCGACGTCTGGGCCTTCTGCTGCGTGCTCTACGAAATGCTGACCGGCCGTGTCGCCTTTCCCGGCGAAACGGCATCGGACACCATCGCGAAGATTCTCGAGCGCGCGCCGGACTGGTCGGCGCTTCCCGCCCCGACGCCAGCGCCGATTCGCCGGATTCTGATGCGTGGCCTGGCCAAGGATCCGAAGCGCCGTTTGAGAGACATCGCCGACGTCAGGATCGAGATCGATGGGATCGACGAGTCACTGCCGGGAATGTCGGACGATCTCGTCACGGCTCGCACGCCGACCACGACCCGCAGCGCGTGGCTCCCCTGGGCCGCATTGATTGCGCTTGCTGCCGGAGTCGTCGTGTGGGAAACGCGCCAGCGGTCGCCGGTTGAATCGCCGCTGGCTGCCGCGCACTTCTCCCGCTTCACAGACTGGGAAGGCGCCGAGTTGGCTGCCGAGATCTCTCCCGACGGCAAGTTCGTCGCCTTCATGTCTGACGCCGCCGGCGAGTTCGACATCTGGTTGAAGCAGGTCGGCACCGGAAGCTTCCGCAACCTCACTGAGAACATCGGACCGCTGTCCGCGCCAGGCATTCTCAGGATCTTCGGCTTCTCGGGAGACGGCGCAGAGATCTGGGTGAGTACATCGAACGATGCGGGCGGCCCGAAGATTCTGATCCCGTTGACAGGGGGTACTGCGCGGCCGTTTCTCGGACAGGGCGACGTCGCACCGTCCTGGTCATTCGACGACAGTCGCATCGTCTACTTCAACAACGCCAATGGTGATCCGCTGTTCGTCGCCGACCGGTCTGGCCGCGACGCGAGTCGCGTCGTCGCACCCACGGTTGCTGGCGAGCGACCGTTCTTCGATGCCGGACTGCACAGCCACAATCCGGTGTGGTCCGCTGATGGCCGGTGGATTTACTTCGTGCACGGTGCGGACCCGACCAACGACATGGACATCTGGCGGATCCAGCCGGCAGGCGGCTCGCCGGAGCGCATGACGCAGCTTCGCTCGGCGATGAATTACATGACGATGCTCAACGCCCGCACCATGCTCTTTGTCGCGAAAGCGACGGATGCATCGGGACCGTGGTTGTGGACGCTCGACGTGGAACGCAAGCGCGCCCAGCGCGTCACGACCGGACTTGAAGTCTATCGAAACGTGTCAGCCAGTCGCGATGGCCGCCGGGTGGTCGCCACCGTGGGCGATCCGAGCGCCGGACTGTGGAGTGTGCCACTGCTGGATCGTCTCGCAACCGAGCAGGACGTTCGCCGGCATGTGAGTGGTCGTGCGCTCGCGCCACGCTTTGGTGGAACGTCGCTGTTCTATCTGTCGGCACTCGGCACCGGAGACGGGCTCTGGCGTACCCGCAATGGTGAAGCGGCTGAAATCTGGAGGAGTGACGAGGGGTCGCTGTCGGAGCCGCCCGCGGTCTCTCCAGACGGAAGTCAGTTGGCGATCGTCGTCAGACAAGAAGGCAAACGACGCCTCGTCGTCATGTCGAGCGAAGGCACCCGGGCGCGAACGCTCGCCGCGTCGCTGGAAATCCAGGGCGCCGGCGACCAGAGCTCGGCTGACTGGTCGCCGGATGGTGGGTGGATCGTCGTCGGTGCGCGCGACGCAGAGGGCATGGGGCTCTTCAAGATCCCGGTCGATGGCGGTCCGCCCGTGCGTCTCGTTTCAGACGAGGCAATCAGTCCGGCCTGGTCGCCGGATGGAAAGCTGATTGTGTACGCAGGCAAGCTGGTCGCCGGTCAAGTCCCGTTGCTCGGTGTGACGCCGGATGGTGCGCCAGTCGAATTGCCACGCGTGAAGGCCCACATCGGCGGGGGCCATCGCTTCCTTCCTGACAGTACGGGCCTGGTCTACTTGCCGCAAAACACCTCGCTCGACTTCTGGCTGCTCGATCTCGCCGCCAAAACGACGCGTTCGCTCTCACAGCTCAGCAATCTGGGTCGGCTGAACACCTTCGACATCACGCCCGACGGCAAACACATCGTCTTCGACCGGTTGCGTGAAAGCTCGGACATCGTGCTGATCGACATCCCGAAGTAGGGCCGGTCCTTTCGGACCGGCCTGCGGACTAGCGACCGAGGTTCACTCGCGCACCGATCATCGCGCGACGCGGGTCCATGAACAGCGTGCCGCGGCCGAAGTTCTGGTTGAACGCGTTATCGGTCGCGATGCCTTCTTCCGCGGTGTCGTTCAGCGCATTCAGCACGTCCAGCATCAGCTCGACACGACCCACGCCGGCAACGTTGATGGCTTTCGAGATCCGCAGGTCGAGCAACGATTGCGACGACAGGCGCTGCGAGCCGCGTGGCTCGATGAGCACACGCTGCTGATTGTTCTGCGGCAGTTGGACCAGCGCCGACGATGTCCACGGCTTGCCGCTGAAATACTGCATGCTGGCGGCGATGGAGATGCCCGTTCGCCGTA
>DATCXH010000870.1:0-3698 GCA_036565925.1 Vicinamibacterales bacterium | reverse complement strand
GCCCTCGCCCTTCACCCGGCCGGAGGTCGTGCACGAGTTCGTCAGCGACTTGTATCGGTTCGAGCTGCGGCGCCTGCGCGATCGTCTGGTGCGGAAGGAGATTCCGAAGGCCGGCTACTACGATCGCGTCGTGGAACTTCGCCGCAAGTACCCGCTCGTCTCGCTCAAACCGCACGAGTTTCTGGACATGTAGTTTCCGGCTCTGGCCGGACTCGGTGTCCGGCTCTGTCCGGACACAGGTGGTCGGCTGTCTCGGGTCCCGTAGCGCGACGCGCGAGGGCGGCAGCCGACCGGTATCATTACGTGATGCCGGTCAACACCCTGCGATCCAAGCTGCCATCGGGCGGCGTCAGCATTTTTGCCGTCATGACGCGCCTGGCGAACGAGGTCGGCGCCATCAATCTGTCGCAGGGTTTTCCCGACTTCGACACATCCCCCGAGCTGATCGAGACCGTCGCGAAATACATGCGTGAGGGATTCAACCAGTACGCACCGATGCCGGGCGTAGTGGCTCTGCGCGAGGCACTGTCGACGAAGATCGAACGGCTGTATGGCCGTCGATACGATCCCGTAACCGAGATCACGGTCACGACCGGTGCGACCGAAGCGCTCTTCGTGGCGCTGACCGCCCTCGTCCACCCAGGTGACGAAGTGCTGATGTTTCAGCCGGCCTACGACTCGTACCCACCGGCCGTGATCCTGAGCGGCGGAAAACCTGTATACGTGACGCTCAGATATCCCGACTATCGCATCGACTGGGACGAGGTGCGCCGGGCAGTAAATGCGCGCACCCGCGTTGTCGTCGTGAACTCGCCGCACAACCCCACGGGCATGATGTGGTCGCCAGATGATGTGCGTGAGCTGGCACGTGTGCTGCAGGGTACTGACGCTGTGGTAATTGCCGACGAGGTGTACGAACACATCGTCTTTGACGGAGCCCGACACGAGAGCTTCGCGCGATATCCCGAGATCGCCGAGCGCGCAGTGGTCATCAGCTCGTTTGCGAAGACGTACCACACGACCGGATGGAAGGTGGGGTACTGCGCGGCACCGGCGGCGCTCACCAGCGAGATCCAGTCGATTCATCAGTGGGTGACGTTCGCAGTCAACCACCCGGCGCAGATGGCGTATGCAGACGTCGTCCGCAGCAATCCGGAATGCCGCGACGTGACCACGTTCTATCAGGACCGCCGCGACACGTTCCGATCGCTCATTCAGGGATCGCGTTTCAAGACGATGGCGTGCCGCGGCACGTTTTTCCAGATGCTCGATTACTCCGCGATCACCGACGAAGGTGACGCGGACTTTGCGTTGCGCCTCACGCGCGAGCACGGCGTCGCGGCGATTCCCATCTCGCCGTTCCTCAGCGGCGGCGAGCCGGCCGGTCCGGTCCTGCGATTCTGCTTCGCCAAGCGGGACGCCACGCTGGAGCGCGCTGCGGAGCGACTGTGCCGCGTCTGATGATCGCCCGGGTGGTGCTGCCCCTGGCGTTGTTCATCACCACGGTGATGGCCCCGCCCATTCGACTCGCCGCGCTCGCTCAGGACTCTCATGGCTCGCAGGGGATTCGGCCGCTGCCTGAGAACGAGTCGTTCGTCAAAGACACGCGCGAGAATCTGGTGCGATCGCAGCGTGCGCAGTTCAACTACGCGTACAAAGAGCGGCGCACCCAATTCCACGCCAATCCATTCGGGCGCATTGGCACCGGCGGCATCGAAGGATGGGAAGTCACGCCCATCGAAAACGGCACGGTGATTCTCCGCAAACTCATCGAGCGGGATGGCAAGCGCGTCACCGATGGCGAGGAAGATCGCATCAAGGTGACCGAGGAGCGTCGTCGGAAGGGACGGCGCACGACGATGGAAGACGTCATGTCGACGCTCACGTTCAAGATGGCGCGCCGTGATTCAGTCAAGGGCCGCGACGCGATCGTCTTCACGTTCACGCCGAAGCCGGATGCGGAGCCGGAGACCAGAGAAGGACGGATCGCGAAGTCGTTCACCGGCAGCATCTGGGTGGACGAGGCTGCGCGCGAAGTGATCCGCATCGATGCGAAAGCGGTCGATACGATCTCGTTCGGGTTTGGTCTGATCGCCCGGCTCAACGAAGGCAGCACCGTCACGCTGAACCGCGAGCCAATCGAAGGCGACCTGTGGCTGCCGACGTCGATCCGTTTTGCGGGCGAAGGGCGCGCCCTGCTCTTGCGCAAACTGAACGTCGATCAACGTATCGAATGGTCGGAATACAAGAAGGTGCTCGACTCCGATCCGTAGTTCAACAACTGAACGTGAACAGGCCGAATCAACACGAAGTTCACGAAGCAGACGAAGGCCACGAAATAATTTCGGTTACGCGGGTTTGTTCTCTGGAAGGCCCTCAGATGAAGGCGCGGACTTGACGCGAGGGTAGAGCGCCAGCCCGAGCGTCGCCCATAACATCGCGCGCACGCGGCGGCATAGAGCGAGCGCGCCACCGCCGCCCAGACCGAGCATCGCCACCGGCGCGGCGTTCGATGCCTCCAGCGCGCCGATATTGGCCGGGATGAACGCCGAGGCGACGCTGCCCAGCCGCGCGAACGTTTCGATGGCCAGGGACGCCATCACGCCGATCGGCTGACCCACCGCCCACAACACCAGCCACACCTCGGACGCCATCACGCCGTAGCAGACGATCGGCAACACGGTGAGGATGATCAGTCGACGCCTGTCGCCACGCAGCAGGCCGAGAACGATGTCCTCGACGTCGAGAATGAAGCGAATCACTCGGGAGGATTCGAGCGGGCGGCCGGTTACCCTCGCGAGTCGGTGGACGAAACGTCCGAGATAGTCGCCGGTGCGATGACGCGCCACCTGTGCGAGCACCACTATCAGCACGACCGCTCCGATCGAGACCAGCGTGAACAACGCGTCCCATCCACCCGGCATCGCGAGCCGTCGCACGGCGAAGTATGAGATCAATCCAGAGAGGACGATCGCCATCACGGCGAATGCGGTTCGCTCGACGGCGATGGCCGCCGCGGTGACGGCTGGTGGAATCCGGTCGTACAACAGGACGACCTTCAGCGGCTCACCAGTCAGACCGCGGATGGTGAAGAAGCTGATCGCGTCTGCCGCGAGCCGCACACGGAAGAGGCGCGTGAACGACGGGCGGGTGTGATCGGGGAACGCGATCCACCATCCCCATGTCCGCAGGAAGTGCCACACGCACCCCGGAATGAGGATCAACGGAAACGCAAACCCCAGCCGAAGCACATCGTCGATGGTGTCGGCGAGGTTGATCGAGCGAAGGGAGACGACGAAGAGTGCCGCGCCGATGGCCACGGCCACCAGCGAGACCAGTTGAGGAGTGGAGAAGGTCAATTACCTCGCCCGAGCGGAGTCGAAGGGGCCGCTTACTCCTCGTCCTGGTTGTCCGTGTCGTCCGGCAGGTTGTCGGCGTCCGGCAGGCTCGTTGCGACATCATCGACGTCGGCCGTTGAATCATCCTCGAGATCATCGACCGCGTAGATGCGGCCGCCCGACCGTTCCTTGATCGGGCCGCGAGGCTTGTGATCCTGCTGGGTGCCTTTCTTGTTCCGCAGGCGCCGGGGCGGCGCCGGAGGACCGAAGTTCGCGCTGCGATCGCGTCCACCGGGTCCCGGAGGCCCGCCTGGTCCGCGCGGTGCGAAACCACCGCCAGGACCACCCGGCCGTGGTCCG
>DATCXH010001055.1:0-5058 GCA_036565925.1 Vicinamibacterales bacterium | reverse complement strand
GTCGCAACGCGATCCGCTGCCGACTGATGACACGAGAGCGAGACGAGAGCGGCTCCGAAGAGAACGGCGACAGGAAGCCAGCGACGCCAGCGTCGGCCAGCAGTGTCAGTGATCCGGTCCGATTCATCAGTCGCCATCTCGCGTGCCGCGGTTTGCCACTGTCAGTATCGTCAGAGTGACCTACCGGCCAACATGGCCCAAAGTAGGCTAGAGGTATCTGTGTATCGTTACGTGCACGTCATGTCCTCTCGGTACGGTCGATCACCTTGCGTCCCTCATTTATCGCTTTTCGCAGTCTCTCAACATCCCGTCGAAGTTCAGCCACGGTCTCGCGTGTGAACTCGAGGGCGTGCCGCGTATCACGCAATTGCGACTGCAAGTCGTCGATGATCATCCGTAGCCGATGATTCGTACGACGCTCTGGTCTCTCCTCCGACCGTTCCATAGTGTTCCCTGCTGAGCGGGACACTCGCGCGTCAGTTATTGGAATGGAACTCGACATCGATAACTGTGTTGAACGAGTGACGGCAGGGACGCTCAGAGGGGGTTCCCTCGGGTGAGCCTTCATGCCCTTGGCAGCGTCGGGATTCCTCGAGATGAGTCGCGCGCTTGGCGGTGACGTACCTCAACGCCTGGCCGACCGCATACCCACCATTCCGGCAGCGAGGATTACGGCAATGTACGTGCTCGCCGGGAAAAGTCCCCTCTCGGAACTTATGTGTATGGACGGGTCGGCCGCCGCTCTCTTCCTCGATGACGATCGCCAGCGACTTGATTTCTGGGAAGGCCTTCCTGAACGTGAGCTCAACGCGACGTTTCATCAAAGGCTCCCGATCGAGCAACGACGCCAAGATCGAAGAGGGCGCCGGTGTGCAAACGTTCGACTCGTGGTGATAGAAATCGCATCTGAACGTCAGGGTGCATTCCCGACCCATGATCGTGACCGCCCGAGGTAGCACCTGACATTGCAGTTCGCAATGCGCGTTGGATTTTGGCCCATATGAATGGATTAGGGAAATACCCTGCATAGGTAGTGCGCCAGCGATATAGATCAGCCCGAGCATTGATTGGGTGGAATATTTGAGCTGAGCTCGTTAGCTGCCGAGTCTGCTCGGTTGGGTGGGTCCACGATCGCCGCGCACACTCCAGGATCGTCTAGAGTTTCGAGGACACGCCTTCCTGTTCAATGCGCAATGTGTCCACTGTCACGTTCATGATCGATCCCACGACGAGCTTCCCGCGGAGGTGAAGTCTGTGCTCCAGCCTGCAGATCTCGTCATCTCTCCCCACACTTGTCTCGTACCCACGGCCCAACGCACGAGACCCTCGAGACGCCAGACAGCATTGAGCTGTCGGTACCCAAAATTTTCCGCCACAGAAGCCACCAGAAGGGCGACGATGTGTCGAGATTTCGGGTAAGCATGGAAAGACATTTCGTCGAGCAGCAGCGAGCTGATCGACAGCAGAACACCCAGACCGATTGAGACGATCAGGAACCCGAGCGCGAACGCCAGGTCGATGCGACCCGTCAGATAACCGGCCACGAGTACGAGATAGCCAATCGTCTCAACGAGCGGGCTGAGGCACTCGAAGATCAGCGCAAACGGAAATGCGAGCCAACCTACGCAGCCTCCGGAGCCACCCAGCATCAGGTCAATGTTCAGGGCGAGGCTCTCGCACAGACCTCGGTGCCATCTGACCCGTTGTCGCCTGAGGACGCGAATGCCTTCGGGAGCCTCGGTCCAGCAGACAGGGTCGGGGATGAAGGTGATGCGGTACGACCTGCCGGCTCGACGAAGGAGGCGATGCAACCGCACGACGAGTTCCATGTCTTCGCCGGCTACGTCGGTTCGATAGCCCCCGGCGGTAACGACCGTTTCCTTGTGGAACACGCCGAACGCACCGGAGATTACGAGGACGCTGTTCAGCGGATTCCAGCCGAGTCGGCCGGACAGGAATGCGCGGCAGTACTCGACGACCTGGAGCAGTCCAAGCAGATTGCGCGGCGGACTTGCACGGACGAGCCAACCGCGCACCACGTCGCAACCATTCGCGATCCGGATGATGCCGCCAGTCGCGACGGTGCGGGAATCCTCCATGAACGGTCGCACGACTCGCCGCAAGCTGTCTGGCTGCAGGATTCCATCGGCATCGAGCGCACAGAACAGCGGAAAACGCGCCGCATTGATACCGGTGTTCAGCGCATCGGCTTTCCCACCGTTCTCCTTGTCGATCACACGCAGCTCGGGGTGGGCGGGCGAGCGATACACGCCCCGTACGCGGGCCGTCTTCAGGCGCACGCGCATCACTTCAGGAAACAATCGCAGCTCGAACGCGTCGATGAGCGCGGCCAGAGTGCGGTCCTTCGATCCGTCATTGACCACGACGACTTCGAATTGCGGATACCGCAGCTGGAGCAGGGACCGAACGCTGGCCACGACGGTCAACTCCTCGTTATACGCCGGGACAATCACCGTGACGGGTGGCTCGAAGTCCGAATAGACGTCAGGAACCTCGAGCGAGTGGCGCCGGGCGTATCGACCGAGAGTCACGAACGACACGACATTCAGCGCCAGGTATCCCATATTCATGACGCCTACGTAGACCAGGCAGAACCACTGCGTGATCTCGAAGAGCGCCGCGATCATGCGGCACCTTGTTCGGCCAGCACGTGAGTGAGGATGTCCCGAGCGAAGGGATCACTGTGTGTGTCCCTCAGCCGCTTAAGTCGATCGACGTCGTCTGAAACGAGACCGCAGAGGGCCTGCGCAGCACGGTAACGCACCCACCATTCGAGATCGGAGAGCATCGCGATGAGTGGGCCTTCGTCACGTCGTGTTCCAAGCCGCCCGAGCGCTTTGACGGCGCACACGCGCACTTCCCATCGCGGGTGATGAAGAAACGGCTCGATAGCGACGACGTCCTTGGCGTCCGTGAAGACGCGAAGGCAGGCGGTGATGCTCTCAACGGATTCGACCTCTCGAATCAGATGGTTCAGCAGCGGAACAGTCGCGTCGCAATGCGCCAGACCAAGATACCGAATCAATCGATGGGCGCGTTCCTGCGGCGTGCGAAGAACGGCTTTCACAAGCGGGTCAGAGATCACGTCCGCGCCGGCTTCTTGCAGCATCAGCGCCACGGTGGAAGGGGGCCAATCATCTCGCTCCGCGACGATCGGAAGGAGAAGCGTCGTTGCGGACCGCGGGTCGATTCGAACCATCGCACGAGCCGCGGCGAGTGACAGCGCGAGATCCTGGGTGGACGTCAGCTGCACCAGCTCATTCCACAGCACACGATCAGCCAGCCTGCCGAGCGTTGTGATCGCCAGCAGTCGATCCCGTATATCCGTGCGAGAGAACATGCGACGAGCCGCTCGATCGAGTCCAATCCGCCGCGCCAGTTCGAGGAGCGGCGCGTTGGCGGTGCCTTTGATAGCGTCGTGCACTCGGTTCCAAACGCTGAGAAGGGTACGCGCATCGCGCCCCCGAAGACGTGGCAGCGAGTCGGGTACGTTGTCCAATCCGCACATCATCAGCGGTAGCCACACTCGTTCGAGTCGGCGCTGCCTTCGAATGCGAAGGCCTGCGACCACTCGCAACACGACGAGCTGGACTGCAGCCACCACCACGAGGGCGAAGAGAACCACACCCGACCACACGACGAAAGCGAATGCCACGTCAGAAACGATGCCCCAGACCAACGCTGGTCCGCCGGCGCGTGTAGAAATCGCCCTGTTCGTGTATGACGGCCTCGTATCTCACGAACCACTTTGGATGGATCCAGTGGCGCCCGACCACTGCGGCCGCTCGTACGTCAGTTCTTAGGATGCCGACCAGACCCACGTTCTCGACCTCTTGGCCCACCGAAAAACTCATGCCCGCGCTGCTGCTCATAAGGCCGTAGTAGAGATCACCCTGCACGCGGTGGCTTGTGGACGTGTCACCGCCGTGGAGCCGAGCCCGGTAGAGCGTGTAGGCCGCTCGGTAGCGCGCTATGTACCGTTCAACACCCATCGCCGCGAGATCGACTGATGCGGAGGAGTACTGTCGATGAAGCAGGTTGGCGTGTAAACTCCATCCATCACCAGCAATGAACGCGATCCGCCCACCTGCGCCCCACAGCGCAGAGACGTGATGGGATGGACTCGACTGCACCTCCCCGGCAAGCGTCCACCGCGAAGCGACGCGCCGTTCGACGCCAACGATGACGTTGTGGTCCAGCAGCGAAAAGCGCGTCATCTCTTCGACGGCAACATGAACACGGCCACTCGCTCCGCCGGTTCGAAGCTCGACACTCGCGCTTCGCCACGGGCGGTGACCGTTCGACAGATGTTCGTAGGCCGCACCGAACTCGATCTGTGTCCCCGTTGCCGCTTTTCGGCCAGCGTCCGCGACACGCGCGTCCGCGACGGCCTTGTCCTCCGTCGCTCCGGGCTGCCCGGCAGCAGACGATCCAGAGACCAGGACTACCAAGACCGCGACCCAGAAAGGGCAAAGACCTCGCACGGTCACACCCCCGCCAAGTGCCGTACCCTTGCTACCAGTTCGTCTGGACGAAACGGCTTGGTCACGTAATCGTCAACGCCTTGGCCGAACGCGCGAACGACATAGCTCTCGTTGGCTTTCGACGTGAGCATCAGAATGGGCACATTGGTCCACAGCGGTGAGTCTCGCATCCGTTCCACGAGCTCAAACCCGCCGATAAACGGAAGCATGACGTCGAGGACAACGACCGCCGGCGGCGACAGCGTGTTCATCATCTGCTCCGCCACGCGACCATCGGCCGCCACTTCCACGACGAAACCCTTGCGGGTCAGAAGATGTTCGATGAGGTGGGCAATGACGGGATCGTCCTCAACTACAAGTACGCGCATGGCCGGGACCGGTTCAACGCGGCGCGCGGGGTCTTTCGCCTGGTCTTTGTGACAATTCAGGGGCCGCATATGGTCATGCACCCCTCGTGACATGAACGAACTCGTTGAGGATCCGCGGTGCCTCCACTCACGGTTACGTATCGTCACCGTGTGCCCGTGTTCAACATGGCCCATCGCGGGTCAGT
>DATCXH010000156.1:0-2667 GCA_036565925.1 Vicinamibacterales bacterium | reverse complement strand
GGCTCGCCGATCAGCAGCCGGTTCTTCGGCGTGATCTCCTTGGCAATCACCTGCGTGCGAATGCGATAGCCCTGCGCTTTCAATCGCAACGCCCGCACCACGTCGACGGCCAGCGGTCCATCTACCCACCCAGCGAGATCTCCCTGATCGTTCACATCGAGGTCATGACAGCACGGCAGTACGGCGACGCGGGCACGCGCGGTCGCCGCGCGATCCAGGACGACATCGCTAAGCCCGCCGCACGCATGAACGGAAACTACGACGTCATGGGCGCCGAGCGCGACTTCCTCAATACGCGCAGACAAGAACGTTACGCGTTCGGACAGGCGAGGCCACGCGTCCACGAGCGCCTCGTGCAGCCGTGCGCTCGACGCTGGAATCGTGGTGTCGACAACGATTGCCTCAGGGGAAGAATCATCCAGCAGCAGCATCGCGTGTGCGAGAAGACCGTGCCCACCCCCGAGATCGACGACGCGCCCGCCGCGGCACACACGCCGCACGCGTCTCGCCGTTTCCCAGGCTTCGAAAAGCTCCTTGCGCGGCAGGCAACCCGCGTAACAGACGGCCCGGGCCAGGCGATGGAAGAGGGTGTCGTCGGGAAAACGCCCCAGATCGTGATCGGTCAGCCGGTCCTTCGAGGACGGATCGAACTGCATACTTTAGTGGTCCGTATACGCAGCAGGAGTAACGTTCACTACGAGCCTTCGACCGCGATTTGCCGGCCGCGAGAACGGAGCGGCCGGGTCGTGATTCACGAAGGACATACCACAATCTGAGTAGACTTGGATCCTTGGACACCTCATCACAGATCATCGTCTTCACGGACGGCGCAGCGAAAGGCAATCCCGGTCCTGGTGGCTGGGGCGCGATCGTCGTCACGCCAGATCGGCGCGTCACGGAACTCGGCGGAGGATCGCCGCACACGACCAATAATCGGATGGAGTTGGGCGGGGCGATCGCGGCGCTCCAACACATCGCGAGTCTGCCCGGTCGGGTCGCGATCTATACGGACTCCACGTATCTGATCCAGGGCATCACGCAGTGGGTGTGGGGCTGGCGGAAACGCGGATGGAAAACGGCTCAGGGCACTGACGTATTGAACCGCGAGCTGTGGGAACAGTTGTCGAGCCTGATCGGTGCACGCGCGCGCGGCGACGTGAACTGGCACTGGGTGCGAGGCCATGTCGGAACGCCAGGCAACGAACGCGCCGATCAAATCTCAGTGGCGTTTGCGATGCAGGACGCCGCCGATCTCTATGTCGGGTCGTTGGATGGTTACTCGTTGCCCATCCTCCAACTGCCAGACGAGACGAGCCTGCCGAAGCGGACAGCAGGGTCAGCGGCGACGAAGACCAAGGTCGCCGCGTATTCGTACCTCAGCGTGATCAATGGCGTCCCCATGCGACATGTCACATGGGCCGACTGCGAACAGCGCGTGAAGGGACAGTCGGGCGCGCGCTTCAAGAAGGCCACGAGCGCCGCCGAGGAGGCTGCGATTCTGAATGGCTGGGGCATCGATCCAAACCGCATGTAGTTCCTTGGTCCTTGGTCCTTGGTACTTGGTGCTTGGTCCGTCCGGTGAACTGGAAAACAGGCGACTACCTCACTCATCGCTTCAACCCCGAGCTGGGCATCGGACGCGTCGTAGGCCTGGAGGCGCGAGCGGTCGTCGTTGAATTTCCGCGGTCAGGCAAGACACTGCGGCTCGCCGCCGGCACCGACGCGTTGGTCCCTGTCGATCTGAGCCGCGGACGTCCCGTTCGCATCATCGAAACCCGCGAGGAGACGACCGTCGCTGCGCGGCTCGCTGACGGGACTGTGCGGTTGGCGAATGGACGAACGACTTCGTCTCACGCGCTGTGGCCACTCGAACTCGAAGGCGCGCTCCTCGATCGACTTGCGCTGGGCGATGTCGATGATCTCCAGGACTTCACCATCCGTCTGGACATCCTCCACCTCCTGACGCTTCGCGAAGCAGACGGTCTGGGCTCGTTTCTCGGCGGCCGCGTCCGCCTGTTCCCGCACCAGTTGTATGTCGCCGAGCGCGCGAGTGCCAGCGATCCGGTGCGCTGGTTGCTCGCCGACGAAGTCGGCCTCGGCAAAACCATCGAGGCCGCGCTCATACTGAATCGACTGGTGCACGCCGGGAAGATCGATCGTTGTCTCGTTGTTGTACCAGAAGCGCTGACAGTGCAGTGGCTCGGCGAGCTGTGGCGAAAGTATCACCAGGTGTTCACGCTGCTCGACGCCGCGCGCCTCGCCGACGTCGCACGCGACTTCGGTCCCGACTTCAACCCCTTCGACGTGCATCGCCGTGTGGTGATCTCGATCGACATGCTGGTCGAGCGTCCACAGTTGACCGATCAGGCGGTACGCGCGGGTATCGATCTGCTCGTTGTGGACGAAGCGCAACGGCTCCGTCGTCCGCCCGGCCATCCCGGCGATCCGGCCTGGCGCGCAGTCGCACCGATCGCGGCGCTCGGACGGCACGTCCTGCTGCTGAGTGCGACGCCACTCGAAGACGATGCGCATGGATTTTTTCGGATGCTGCAGTTGCTTCGTCCGGAGGAGTTTCCCGAGGAGGTGAGCTTCGAGTCGCGCCTTGCGAGCGGCACGCCGTTGCCGCCCTGCACGAGCTCGACGCGACGCACCGACATCGGCGGCCTG
>DATCXH010000943.1:0-3050 GCA_036565925.1 Vicinamibacterales bacterium | reverse complement strand
CTGGACGGGTGGGAGATTCGCTTGATCGACGCGCGCTGACACACGTCAGCGACTGGCGCTGAGCGCCTTCTTGACCGCGCGGTTCCATGCGTCGGTCGCGCGGAACCAGTGCCCTTCATGACCTCGAAAGATCGTCCCTACATTGAGCGCGTAGTGCGGATCGCCCTTGCCCGGTAGATAGACGTATCCGCCGCCCTGTCGATCGGGCTCGTACAACACCACATACGAGAGGTGTTCCTGCTGCGAGTCGAGTGGACGGTTGGCGTACTTGGCGTAGAAGGAGACCTCATAGCGCGGCAACCCTCTTGGCCGATCGGTCACGGCACCCTCGGCCCACTCGGCGATGAACCCTCTAGTCTCTGCTTGCGAATTCACCTGAACGCCAGGCCCACTCCACACCGCAAACGTGCTCAGGGCGCTACTGTCTGTGATTTCGATCGGCGATGCCAGCGTCGGCGCTGTCAGCACGATTCGCGTCGTCGGTCCTTTTGCGAACACTGACGCAGAGGCAAGACAGAGTACGGCCAGGGCGGTAATCGCGACCCCAAGCTTGACGAGATAGCTCATGGCGCCCTCTTTGAAGATCGCGCGCACGTTAGCCAGGTCCGGCTAAAACCGGACACTACACTCGTCCGGCTAAAGCCGGACACTACATCTACTCTACGCGCAAAGCCGTCGAGGGATCGATGCGCGTGGTTCGTAGCGATGGCAGGAGCGCGGCGATTGCGGTTGCCAGCAGCATGATGCCGACGGCGACGACAAACGGTCGCAGTGCTACCGGCGGAGCGAGCAAGAGCGTGCCGGCCGCCAACCGGTTCAGCGCGAACGCGACGAGCGCACCACCTGCTAACCCCATCGACGCCGTTCGAAGCGTCTCGCCCATCAGCCCTTCGACAAGCTGACGCACGCTTGCGCCGAGCGCCATCCGGATGCCGAACTCGCGCGTGCGCTGGGTGACGAGAAAGGCCACCACCGCGTACGTGCCAGAGAAGGCGAGCAACAAGCCGATGCCGCCAAGCACAGACGCGGTGACTGAGAACGCTTTGAAGACCCACGCTTGCCCGCCGATCATGTCCATCATGGGGGTGAAACGGTACGGTGCGTCTTTCTCGATCGTATTGACCGCATCGATGACCGCCGCTTTCGTGCCCGCCATGTCTCCTCGTGTGCGCACGAGCAATGACAGTTCGCCTGGATCGCGGAAGCCGGTGGTGAAGTATACGCAGGTTTTGTCGACGCCGTCCTGAAGCGAACCGCTGACGACGTCCTCAGCGACGCCGATCACACGCACACTGGTGTGTGCCGGACGACGCACGGAGGGGCGTTGCGAAGGATGGAGATCGAGCGTCTGGCCGATGGGGTCGACGCCTGGCCACAACACGCGTGCCGTCGCCGCACTGACGATCGCCAGTGCGACTCCTTCGTCGGCCTCTCGAGTGGTGAACGCGCGGCCCTGCACGATTCGAATGCGGAAGACCGGAAAGTACTCGGACGACACGACGGTAAAGCCGACGGTCTGCTGAATACGCGACTCAGAAGCGACGACGTCGAGCGGTTGCAGCGTCGTCGTCATCGGCGGCCGCCACGCCGCGGCGATCTGATCGACGGCCGGATCGCTGACAAGGCGTGACACGACCGCGGCTCGTAGACGAGGAGCGACGCGGACGTCGGCAACGCGCTCGTAGCTGCGATTGGTATCGGGATTGGCGATGGCCGTCGATCGCTCGACGAACCCGACCGCCGCCACCATGAACAGCACGCAGGCGCCGATCTGCAGTGCGACAAGCCCGGTGCGCAATCGCGAGCGGCGCGCGTCGAGCGCTTCGTCGCCTTTCGATGCGCGGACCAGATTGGCGCGCGTCACGTGGAGCGCCGGCATCAGGCTGACGATCGCTGATGACACAACAGCCGCGATCGCCAGCACACTGAGCACTCGCCAGTCGGGATCGAGCGGGGCGAGCAAAACCTCGAATGGAATCGCACGCAATGGAAACGTCGCGGCCATCAGCGATGGAAACGCACGCACGGTCACCATCGTCAGTGCGAGGCCGAGGACTGCTGACGGAACTGCCAGCACCAGGCTTTCGATCATGAGCTGGCGGATCACCAATCCACGCCGGGCGCCGAGCGATAGACGCACTGCGATCTCGCGCTGTCGACCGAAGCCCCGGGCCAGCACCAGATTGGTCACGTTGGCACACGCCACGAGCAGCACCAGTGCGAACACCGACATGATCAACAGAAACATCGTCAGCACGACGCCATCGAGAGGAATGCGTCGGCCGCGAGACTCGACGCGCACCGCAGCGGGGGCTGATTCGGAACCGGCTGGGAATTGCTGATGCAGCCACACGTCGAACCAGGCGCGTGCCTGGGATTCGCTCGCGCCGCCAGCGAGCCGGCCGATCGCGAGCAGCGATGGCGGGCTGGCCTCGCTTCGCGGATTGGGAACGTCGAAGGCACCGGCCATGGTGAGCGGTGCGTAGAAGCCCACGAACTCCAGGCCTGGCAGCGAGAAGCCGCGAGGCAACACACCGACGACGTCGAAGCGTTGTTGTCGCAGGACGATCGTCTTGCCGACGATCGTGGGATCGGCGCCATAGCGCGTGCGCCATGTCGCATTCGACAACACGACGACAGCCCCTTGACCGGGCGCCGCAGCGTCGGCCAGGGTCAGCGCGCGTCCCATCGCTGGCTGCACGCGCAAGACCTGAAAGAAGTCGCCAGTGACGAGCAGACCAGACATCGCCGCGCCGTCCTGCATCACCGTCGTTTCGATAGCGGCCGCGAGCGGTGAGAAGTGAGGCGTGCTGTCGCGCAGTGCTTCGAAGTCGCGAAGCGTGAAACGGTGGCGGCGCTGAGTGTTCGTATCCCAGCTCAACTCGTACAAGGTGTGCGGCTCGGGCAGGTCGATCGGCTTCAGGATGTAGGCATTGAGAATCGTGAAGCCAGAGCAGAGGACGCCAAGACCGATGCCGATTGTGGCCGTCACGCTCATCACGAACAATGGCGATCGACGCAGGCTGCGAAGGGCGTAACGGAAATCGGCA
>DATCXH010001046.1:0-5305 GCA_036565925.1 Vicinamibacterales bacterium | reverse complement strand
GGCTGCTCGTGTGCGTGATTCTCGTCTGCCCGGCGATTGCGTTCGGGCAGACGAAGGCTCCGTTGCGCGTGTGCTCGGATCCCGAGAACATGCCGTTCTCGAATCAGAAGCTCGAAGGGTTCGAGAACCGTATCGCCTCGCTCATCGCGAAGGATCTTGGCACGACCGTCAGCTACATCTGGTGGGGACAACGAAGAGGCTTCATCAGGAACACGATGAACGCCACGCTCCAGGAGGGACGCTGCGACGTCGTCATTGGAGTGCCTGAAGGCTATGACCTTGTCAGCACGACACCGCCCTACTATCGATCCACGTATGTCTTCGTCTACCCCAAAGGGAAGGGGCTCACGGTCAAATCGCTCGACGATCCGATCCTGAAGAAACTGAAAATCGGCGTGCATCTCCTCGGTGACGATTACACCAATCCGCCACCGGTCCACGAGTTGTCAAAGCGCGGCGTCGTCGACAACGTCGTCGGCTTCAGCACGTTCTACTCCGAAGAGAATTCGCCCGGCGCCATCATCGATGCCGTGGCCACGGGCAAAGTGAACCTCGCGATCGTGTGGGGACCAATTGCCGGCTACTATGCCGCTCGCCAAAGCGTCCCGCTGGAACTCGTACCTGTTCCGTCAGGAAAGGGCGATCTGCCATTCGCCTTCAACATCTCGATGGGCGTCAAGAAAGGTGACGCGGCACTCAAGGCGCGCGTGGAGAACGTGCGTCGTCAACGAAGCGCCGAGATCACGGCGATCTTGAAGGAGTACGGCGTGCCGCTGATGGATGCCGGACGGACACACACGAAATGACGAATCAACTGCGGCTGATCGGTGTTGGCGGACTCCTGTACGCTGTGACCGTGCTCTGTGCGCTCTCGAACGGAACCGTCCCGCTTGCCGCACAGACACCCGAGACCTACAAGAGCGTTTATGACGGCTGGAAGTGGTGGCACGTGTACTGTTATCGATGTCACGGCGTCGATGCCGTCGGCACGACGAACGCACCGAACCTGACCGATCCCACTCGGAAGCTGTCGGCCGCGGCGTTCTCGAAGATCGTCATGAACGGGATCCCGGATAAAGGGATGCAGGCGTGGGACAAGCTGCTCGACAAGAAGCAGGTCTCCGAGATTCATCTCTACGTTCGCGCACGAAGCGACAAGGTGCTGCCGCCAGGACGCCCGGATGAAGTCGGTCCCAACGGCAAGCCGTGGGTGCCGCCTGCGGGGTGGCCCAAGTAGTCCTTGGTGCTTGGTTCTTGGTACTTAGTCCGTCCGTGGTCCGTGGTCCGGGCACTCTGTGGTGAAACGGCGACGTAGCTTTTGTCGGAAGCATCGGCGCTCTAGTCGGATAGGACCTCATAAGTAAGCACGACTCCGGCGTCGTGTGTCAGCGTCGTGGCGCGCGATAGAAACGTCTCGCCGAGTGCGTCTGGCGCGTGCTTAAAGACGACTACGATCTGCGCAGTGCGACCCTTCGCGTTAGGGTATCTCTCGACAAGCTCGCCACTCTCGATGAACGTGAGGTACGCGTTGAGCTTGTGCTGCAACTGGAGCACATGCTCACCCTCGTCCCATTCCAGATGATCGGAGATCGTGAGCACGACGTTCCCTGAGCGAGAGTCCACACCGATCAAATCGATTACTGATACATCCTCGACACTCACGGAAGGGCCTCAACGACGGAATCGCCGCACGCTATCACGGAGCGGACCAGGGACCTTGAACGGACGAAGGACCAAGGACGGACCCAGCACTAAGCACCAAGCACCAAGGACTAATGTAGCGTCTCTTTGGCCGGATTCTCTTTGAGGATCGCCGTGACCTTTCCGTGCGCGACGACGGCGTCAGGTACTTCCTGGAGCGCCTTGAGGTAGCGATCCGAGTAGGGCTTCTCGGTTTGATCGGGCGCGACGATTCGGCGGGCCTGCGCGACGATCGCGTCGATGTCTACCGTCGTGTCGGGCGCTTCCTCGTCGAGTGCCTGATCGATACGCACGATCAGTTCCGAGATCGGATGCAGCCACGCGAACTGCGGCGCGGTCATGATGACCTGCAGCAATTCGCCGGCACCCATCTTTCGACCGTGCTCGCGCTCGTAGGTCTTGCGCTCCCATTCGAGGAGCGTCTTGTGCAGCGGTAACAGCGCGCGGCGGAGTTCGGTTAACAGCCGGCGCTCCGAGTCCTTCATGATGTCTTCCAGCGAATGAGCGTCACTCCCAGCAACAGGAGCGCGACACCGGTCGCCCGCAGCGGCGTGAGACGGACGACCGTGCCACCAAACAGTCCATAGTGATCGACGACCAGCGCCGCCGTCAGCTGGCCGACGATGATCGAGGCGAGCGTCAGTGTCGCGCCAATTCTCGCGGTCAGCAGGATCGTGACGACGATAAATGTGGCGCCAAATGCGCCGCCGGTCCAGACCCACCACGGCGAGCCGCCCAGGTCGACGTTGACGGGTGCCGGTTGCCGCGACGCAGCGGCGGCGAGCAACAACAGCAATAACCCGACCACGAATTGTGCAGCCGCCGCCCAGAGCGGACCGCCCAGCAAGAATCCAAGACGCGCGTTGATGACCGACTGCGCGGCCACACCCGCGCCCGTCGCAAACGCGAGCAGCAAGAGGAAGTTGTTCACCGGCTCTCCGTGGAATGTTCCAGATTCCAGGTTCCGGGAAGATACCTCACTCGAGCGAACTGGTGAAATCGAGCCGGGGGCCGGGGTTCTCCAACTCGTGGCGCGGCATCCGGAGAACGTGGGCGCACTGCAGACATTTCAGTGCGACATGGGTCTGGCGCGACACAGGCTCGGGCAGCATCAGCGCCGAGGTGGCACCGCATTTGGGACAGCGATAGGCGTCAAGATCGTTGGACATCGGACTTCGAGCGTCTATTACCCGGAGCGCGTGCTCCTTATTCCTGTTTCCCGCCGCCGAATTCGCGAACCGGCTGACGGCCTGCGACCGGAGCACCCGCATAAACTTTCATCCGCATGTGCGTGGGGGAATCCGCAGCCCTTTGGCCTTGGTCCGCAACCATGCGTTCGTACGCGCTCATCGCGTAGTCACCGCGCCATTCTCCCGAGGGCGTCTGTTCCTGTGCTTCGCTGGTCAATTGCAGGGGTAACAGCGCGAGCACGGCTGGCGCGAGCACAGCAGGCACGAACAGACGTTTTGCGGCATTTTTGAGCGATCCCCAGACGAGACCGTGCCTGGGCAAGGCCCGGCAAATCGGCCGTGAAATCGCCATTTTCCCACGGCGACACGGTACACGTCATCCGGGCTCGTCTGGATACGATCGGCCCTATACTCTTGGAACAACGTCGAACGGGCTTTTTCCGTACATCGACGATGGCATAAGTGTGTGTGGAGACGTCGGTCATGAGAACGAGCCTGATAGCTGTCCTGGGTTCCCTGGTTATGGCGTCGGCCGCGTCAGCCGCGGACGCCCCCACGTTCTATAAAGACGTCCTGCCCATCCTGCAGGCGAACTGTCAGACCTGTCATCGGCCCGGTGAAGTGGCGCCGATGTCGCTCCTCACTTACGAGCAGGCACGGCCGTGGGCGCGCGCGATCAAAAACGCCGTCGTCTCGAAACAGATGCCGCCGTGGTTCGCCGATCCGGGCTATGCCCATCTGTCGAACGAGCGCCGGCTCGTTGAACGCGAGATCAACACGCTTGCTGCGTGGGCCGACAACGGCGCACCCGCGGGCGATCCCACAACCGCACCGCCCGCGCTGAAGTTCGAGAGCGGTTGGAACATCAAGCCCGACATCGTCATCGAGATGCCGAAGCCGTTCGATGTCCCGGCGCGCGGCACGGTGAATTACAAGTACATCGTCGTCAAAGGAAACTTCACCGAAGACCTGTGGGTGTCCTCTGCCGAGATGCGTCCAGGAGATCCCACCGTTCTGCACCATGGCAAGGTATGGGTACGGCCGCCCGGATCGAAGTGGATGGCAGACGCCGTGCCTGGAGAGGCTTACGAGCGCGAAAGCCACGCCGCCCTCATGGGACCGAACAACGTCGCGGACGGCAACGACATCCTCGGCAAGTTCAACCCGGGTCTGGGCGCGCAGAGCTTCGACATCGGTGGTTCCGCGAAGTTCGTCCCGAAGGGATCGGACCTCGTGTTCGAGCTGCACTACACGACGTCGGGAAAGCCGAGCGCCGACATTTCAAAGCTCGGTCTGGTGCTCGCGAAAGAACCGCCACAGACACGCTACTACTTCCACGCCGGACCGACGGCGCTGAATCTCGCGATTCCTCCCGGTGACGGCAAGGCGGAAGTCGTCAGCGAACTCACCCTCGGTGAGAACGCGCGACTGGTTTACGCGCAGCCCCACATGCATCTTCGTGGGAAGGACTTCGAACTGCGCGTCGTCAGCCCCCAAGGCGTATCGACGACGGTTGTGAAGGGCACCTGGAACTTCGAGTGGCAGATGGGCTACCAGTTCGCCGAGCCGATCGCGCTGCCGAAGGGATCGAAGCTGCAGCTAATCAGCCACTTCGACAACTCGACGGCCAACCGCTTCAATCCGGACCCCACCAAGAAGGTTGTATGGGGGCCACAAAACTGGGATGAGATGAGCAACTGCTTCATCGGCGTGCTCTTCGATCGCAGCACACCAGCGGAGAAAGTGTTCCTGAGTTCGGGTCCAAGCTTGCTGCCGCGCGGCGAGGCAGGCCCGACGCTCGAAGCACTGAATCGCGTCGACAAAAATGCCACGGCGCCGGCGAGCAACGCCAGCAATGGTGGCCGCTCCGAACCATAGCTTCTGCCTGTTTCCCACGGCGATCGGCTCGTGCGCGATCGCCTGGTCGGATCGGGGAGTCACCTCGGTGTGGCTCCCCGAACAGACCGACTCCCACACGCGCGCCCGCGTCTTCCGGCGCTTCCCTCACAGCATCGAATCTGCTCCGCCACCGTTCGTGTCGCACGCGATCGAGGGCATCGTCGCCTTGCTCGAGGGTGAAGCGCGTCATCTCACCGACATTCCGCTCGACTGGGGTGAGTCAGTACCGGAGTTTCATCGGCGCGTTTACGACGTGACTCGGACGATCAAGCCAGGAACGACGCTCTCGTACGGTGAAGTCGCGAAACGCGTCGGCGAACCCGATGCAGCGCGCGCGGTTGGTCAGGCGCTCGGACGGAATCCCATTCCGATCATCGTGCCGTGTCACCGCGTGCTCGCCGCCGATGGCGGCACCGGCGGCTTCTCTGCACCAGGCGGCACGGCCACGAAACTTCAGCTACTCGCCATCGAAGGCGCGCGACTCCTGTAGAGGCGGGTCTTAAGACCCGCCCCTA
>DATCXH010001041.1:0-3601 GCA_036565925.1 Vicinamibacterales bacterium | reverse complement strand
CAGGGGCTGGTATCGAGCAGCCCTGGGTGCAACAGATCGGGGTTGTTCCTTAGCTATCACTTGCGTTGCCCAACGCTGCGTTCAGCTGCGTGCGTCTCCCCACGTCGGCTGCAGCGCGTAGGTCGGCTCCCGTTACGCATTCAAAACGGGGCTCTACGGCTTGTTTCAACTGTTGCACCAACTCTGGCGTTCGAGAGAAGAGAGCGCAGCAACCATCTTGGGTTCATTCCGTGATTTTCACGAACCCTTCTTGAACGAGCTGCGTCGTTCTCGCCATGGCATCCGTGTTGACTTTAATTCCGGGAAGCAAGTCTGCGTTACCCCACTTGTGAACTTTCGCAGTCGCACCACACAACTCAATTTGCACACCACGTTTCATCAGGTCGGCGACAAGCTCCTTATAGGGATTACCGGTCGCCACGTTCCGTTCGGCATTGTACGCGCTGTCGTGCAACGTCGCGTGACCTGCATTCGTGTGAAAGACCGCAATGACCCGAGACTTGGCGTTCCAGTCGGAGATGTCGTTTTCGATGAGTTGAAGGTGGAAAATAGAAGCTGGCAGATCCCCTTCGAACACCAAGGCGCCGATGCTGTACACCTCCTTCACTTCTGCTAGCTTCACCGGAATATCGATATGGAGCGGTTTCTCGGGCGTAGACATGTCAAGGTGCCTCTTGAGGGTAGCAGTTCCTTCTGCGTGTGCTCATGGGTTGAGCGCTGGCACGGTCAGCGTTGGATGTCATCGTGCTGGAATGCGAACGGTTTCGCCTGCTGGGAGTCATTGACATTCTCCTGAGTAGTTCACAGTTCACACGCCGCGGTACACCAGACTCGTAAAGAATGCTGGATTGATGACGAACTGGCCCCACTTCGCGTCAAACGCCGCGGTGGGCCGAGCCGCGATCGCTTCGTCCAATGACTTGCCCTCCCCCTTCAGTTTCGCGACATTCGCGCGGATCGTGACCAGCATGTCGCGAAACTCCACCAGATCGGCCCGGTGCGCGACAGGGCCGTGGCCTGGCACGATCAGCGTGGTTTCCTTCGCCTGCGCCATGTTGGCGTCTGCCGCACGAATCATGCCGTCGATGCTGCCGCCCGCAACGTAGTCGATAAATGGATAGACGCCATTCCAGTACGTGTCGCCCGTCGCGAGCACGTCGGCATTCGCGAAGTACACGGAGAGATCGCCATCCGTGTGCGCTGGTCTGTAGTGCTTGATGAGCACCTTCTCACCGCCGAAGTCCAGCGATCGGCTCTTTTCGACCAACACAGTGGGCCGTGCGGCGCTTGGCACGGGTTCGAACGTGTGCTGCCAGTCTTCCACCCGCACGGTATGCGACAAATGCTTCAGCGTATTGGGGTGGCCAATGATCGTGGCGCCGAGCCCGTGCAGCCATTCGTTGCTGTCGGTATGGTCCCAGTGCCAGTGAGTATTGACGAGGTACTCCGGTTTTCCGGCGCCGATCTGTACAAGGACCTCGTCCAGCCGTGGTCTGGAGAGAGCGATGCCGCCGTCAACCAGCAACTTGCCCGCCGGCGTCTCGAGCACGGTGATGTTGCCGCCGGAGCCCATGACCACGCTGACACCGCCGCGCAGTTGCTGAACAGTGATGTCACGCTTGGCTGCTTCCGCATTGATGAGGTCGACCGGGCCTGCCGCTCGAACGGGTGCAGAACACATCAGCACTGCCACAACTGTCGCAAGTGCCAGCCACGTGCGAACTACGCGCAAATTTCTCATCGCCTGGATACGCATGAAACTACCTCCTCGCACACGTGCGAGCTTCGATTCGACATCTCGCGCGGCTGCGAAGCGTCTCGCTCGCAGCCGCGCTCACACTGCTCAGCCGCGAATGAACGCGAGCAGATCCGGGTTGATGATCTCGGGGTGCGTCGACAGCATGCCGTGCGGCAGGCCGGCATACACCTTGAGCGTGGCGTTCTTCACGATCTTCGCGCTCAGCAATGCCGCGTCGGCAATAGGTACGACCTGGTCGTCATCCCCGTGCATGAACAACACAGGAACGGAAATCGACTTGAGATCCTCGGTGAAATCGGTTTCTGAGAATGCCTTGATGGACTCGTAGTGCGCATTGGCGGCACCGATCATGCCCTGGCGCCACCAATTGTCGATCAGGCCGTCCGACACCTTTGCCCCCGGTCGATTGAAGCCGTAGAAGGGTCCAGATGCCACGTCTCGGTAGAACTGCGCGCGATTCGCGACGAGGGCCGAACGGTACCCATCGAACACCTCGATAGGCGTGCCGCCTGGGTTCTTTGCTGACTTCAGCATGACCGGCGGCACAGCGCTCATCAGCACTGCCTTGGCCACTCGGCCGGCTCCGTGTCTAGCTACGTAGCGCGCAACCTCACCACCGCCAGTCGAATGCCCAACGTGAATTGCATTGCGCACGTCGAGGTGTTTGGCGAGCTCTGCGACATCCGCTGCATAGGTGTCCATTTCATGGCCCGATGCCGACTGCGATGAGCGACCGTGCCCACGGCGATCGTGGGCGATCACACGGTAGCCTCGCGCCAGAAAGAACATCAATTGCGCGTCCCAGTCGTCGGCTGACAAGGGCCATCCGTGGTGGAACCAGATCGGTTGTCCGCTGCCCCAGTCCTTGTAGTAGATCTGGGTGCCGTCTTTCGTCGTGATGGTGCTCATACTTACTGCTCCGTCGCCGTGGTGTGGTGCGCCAGGACGTGGCGCGGTTGTGTCATTGCCCATTGCTTGCATCAGCGGCGCCAAGGCCGCCGTCGCCAACGAACCGATCATCAATGCTCGCCGAGCGCTGTTGACCGATTCGGGCGATTGCCCGCTCGGCGTAGCGCACGAACTCTCTGGGCGGTTCGCATCAGTCTTCTCTTTGCGCATGCGATTGCTCTCCTCTTCGTCATCGTGTGCTGCGCCCGAAGCTGGGGCGCTAGTGCACGTACCCATGGCGGCATCAGCGGCGCGAACGTCGCCGTTGCCAGCGAGCCGATCATCAAAGCTGGCCGAACCGCTGTCGATAGATCTGGCATCTCTCGCCCGCAGTTGATGTAACAACGTCACGACTGCAGCTGCCATCACATGTTTATGTGAGCGTCGGCGACACATCCAATGTCGAGGCGAGGCATCGAGTCGGTGCAGTTCATGCGCGGCGCGGCCAGGATGCGACGAGCGCACGACTCCCTCGCGACGGAATCGATACCGGGTGCATTGCGTCGCGCGAAAACACAGCGAGCGGCTCTGACCGATACTCCACAAGAGAGCGTTCGTCATCGTTCTCGCGCCCGATACCACTCGATGGAGATGGATGGCTTCGTTGCGCCGGCGACGCGGCCGCGGGCCTCTTGTGGTCGTCGGGAATGCCCAACGTGTGCGCCATGCGCACGAGGTCGGCGAAGGACTCGGCCGCCATCTTCTGCATCGTCCTGCCACGGTGGATTTGCACCGTGACTGAGCTGATGCCGAGTTGGCCAGCGACCTGTTTGTTGAGCAGCCCACTCACGATCAGCGTCATCACTTCACGCTCGCGGGGCGTGAGCTTTGTCCAGCGTTCGCGCCCTTCCGCAACACGCGCGCGCATGTTACGAGCCTGTCGTCCGCGCTCGA
>DATCXH010001040.1:0-2322 GCA_036565925.1 Vicinamibacterales bacterium | reverse complement strand
CCTGACGATCGGATTCATCCGCGCCGTGACCGGCGTCACCGACGAAAGCCACGCCGAACTCGACAAGGCGGTATCGATCAGCGGCGCCGCCGGCCATCGCGTGTATCGATCGCTCTCGTTGACCATTGGCGGGCTGCTGCGCAACTGGTCGGGCAACTACGCCGAAGCGTCGCGGATGCAAGACGAGGGACTCGCGCTAGCACGCGAAACGGGCGTGCTCGTCCCCCTGCTCTTCAGCTGCTTCATGCGCGGGCTGACGCTGACGGGCAAGGGCGAGTATGACGATGCGCTCGCCTCGTTCAACGAGGGACTCTCATTGGCGGAGCGTGTCGGCGACGAGGCGATTCATCATCGCCTGCTCAATTGTCTCGGCTGGCTCTACAGCGATCTCGGGGACCTCGATGAGTCCGAAGCGCTCAACGCGGTGAGCGCGCGAATTGGACGTCGTCGCAATGATCCCGGCACGCAGCCGAATGCCGAACTGAATCTTGCCGACATCTTCCGCATCCGCGGCGATTTCGCTCGCGCGAAGGATCAGTACGATGCGGTCTTCCACTATTGGAAGCATCCCACCACCGAATGGATGCGCTTCCGGTACTCGATTCGGATGTTTGCCGGCATGGGCGAGGTTGCCCTTGCGCAGCATGAGATCAGCACCGCACGCGATCACAGCGCATCGTGTCTCGACCTTGCGACGCGCAGCGGATCGCGCAAGAACCTGGTGAAGGGGTGGCGCCTCGCTGGCCAGATTGCCCGCGCCGACCGCAACTGGGACGTGGCTGAAGGACACCTGCGGAAATCCCGCGACCTCGCCGTGTCGCTCGGCAACCCGGTGCAACACTGGAAATCGGAGCTTGCGCTGGGCCACTGCCTGCAGGACGTCGGACGCGTGGACGATGCCCGTCAGGCGTTCCAACGTGCGTTTGCAGTGATGCAGCGCGTTCGCGAACGGCTGCGCGACGAGCGGTTGCGGCAGGCTTTTGAGAAGAATCCGGATCTCGCGACGGTGCAGAGCTTGATGAGTGACGTCTGAGCGGCGCTGATGGTGCCGGGACGGAACCGTGGTCCCGCCCCGGCCCTCCGGCTACGACAGGATGAGCGACTGTCGCGCAGACGTTGTTCGGACGACGAAAAGAATCGTCCCGGTGCCCATCAGGCCCAACATCGCGACCGCGACTTGAGCGCCGACTCCGACGCTGGCAAGTGCGTAGACGCTCACGCTGATCCCGAACCACATCGAGGCGAGCGCGAGCATCTTGGTCTTGCGCGGCATCCCTCTGGTTTCCCTGAATCGCCTCAACGTCGGCCCGAACCACCGGTTGCTTTCGAGCCAGTGCTGGAGGCGCGGCGAGCTTCGCGCGAACAGAAACGACGCTGCCAGCACGAACTCGGTCGTCGGAAGTCCAGGTACGAACACGCCGACGACACCTACCGCGATGCAGACCACGCCGAGCGATGCGAGTATCACGCGGCCGATTGCCAGACGATCAGTGGTGATGGTCATGACGTGCTCCCTTCAGGGCTACTGACCGTCGAAGGTGTCGCACGACACGTTGGAGTTCCAGTTCACGAACGTGCCGGTGGGACTGTCTTTCCACGCCCACACGTGCAGGGTGTAGAAGTTCGGGAGGCCGAACCGATTCGGCGCTTCGAACCGGTGAAACAGTTGTCCCATCAACTGCGGCGGAGCGCCCGGGTGCGCCTCATCCCACGCGTCGGCGAACACCAGGAAGTCGGCGCCCGTAATCCGCAGACCGCCGCCCTTGACTGGCTCATACAACACGATCTCGGGATGCGCGGGGTCCAGTTCGCCGTCCAGCACCAGTGGCAAGTTCACATAGTGAAAACCCATCGCTCCCGTGTCTCCGCCAGTGACGCAGCCGAACATGACGTGGTACTCCTCGTTCTCGGCCACGCTCACATCCTTGAAGCGCTCGGTCGCTTCGCGGACAGCTTGAACGAGCGCGTTGTTGGTGCTGGCCTTGCCGTGCGAGTGCTCCTGGGCGAGGGTGTGCAACGGCCAGAGGCAGATCAGCACGAACAGACCGACTGTGGACGCGGTTCTCGCGGTGGCGGCACGCTTCGCGGGTACCGGTATCATCATCGGCACGCGCCGCTTGTACTCGGCGTATTCGGGGTGCGCGTCGATCAGGTCGCGCTCCTCGAACCGGATTGCCACCAGGATGTAGGCGGTCGTCACGACTGCGAACAGCAGATGCGTCAGCGTCATCGTCGGCGTGGACCAGAACGCGAACAGCCATCCAACGTAGAGCGGATGCCTCACCAGACGATACGGGCCAGGGGTGACGAAGTTGAGCGGCT
>DATCXH010000645.1:0-13715 GCA_036565925.1 Vicinamibacterales bacterium | reverse complement strand
TTGCTGCAGCGGCGTTGGCCACCGGTGAGGCGATCCGGCTGCCACGCGAGGCGAGCACGTGGGCAGCGATCATGTACCTCGCGATTGTCGGCAGTGTGGTCTCGTTCCTCGTCTACTTCTCGCTGCTGAAGACGTGGAGCGTCACTAGCCTGAGTTTCATCAGCGTGTTCACGCCGGCGATCGCACTGGCGTTGGGATTTGTCTTTCTCGATGAGCGGCCGACGCTCTGGACAGCAGTCGGTGCAGCGTTGATTCTGGCGGGCGTGGCCTTGGCGTTGACCACAAACAAAAAGGGCCGCCTGACGGCGGCCCCTACGTCAACTACTTAACCTTCGCGGGATCGGAGACGCCGCCCGCTGACCCACCCAGGAACAGACGCTTACCATCGGCGAGCACGAAGTTTCGGCCGACGGCCTTCTGCGTCCCGTCCTTCGCCTGATAGCCTTCGACGACGAGCTCGGTGCCAACTGGGACGGTGTTCTTGGTGACGCCCATGCGAATCAACTGATTGGGGCTGCCGCCTTCGACCATCCAGGTACTGACCTTACCGTCCTTATCCTTGATGTCGATGTGGAACCAGGAGTGAGGATTCACCATCTCCCACTTCACGAGTGTGCCCTTCAGTGTCAGAGGCCGGTTGACATCGAACTCCGCGGCGAACGCGTGATGGGCGCGGAGCTGCGCGGCGCCTGTCAGCAGACCAGCGGCGACAATGGCAACAGCGAGTTTCATGCGCATGGCTAGTTCGAGCCCTTCTTCTGTTCGGCCGCCTTCTTTTCGTCAGCGCGCGCGCCGGCGAGGATGTTGGCGATGCCGTAGTTGGTTTCGTGGCACGCGAACTCGAAGATCGGTCCGTCGGTCTTTGCCAGCGGAGCTTCCGCTGTCCATGGACGATCCCACGTCTGGGGATCTTCGACGGTGAATCGATAAGAGATCGTGTCGTCGGCGGTGCGCGTGAAGCGCTCCGTGACCTTCAAGTTGTCGCTCGAACCTTGAAATGCGTTCTTGCCGTTGAAGTTCGTCGTCTCGACGACGAGTGTGTCGCCCTCCCAATGGCCGCGCGAGAGTCCCACCCACTGCTTCACACCGGCCGGCTGCTGTGGACGGCCGTCGAGCGGGATGATGCGCGCGTCGTGAATCATCTCGGTGAGAATCATCACGTAGCCGGGTCCCTGCACGATCTGATAGTTGGCGTTGTAGCCGGCATTCATCAGCGGGGGTCCGGCTCCGCCCATGATGATGCACCGCGATCCAATCGGCATGTTCTCGACAGCGTCGTACTGTCCACCGGCGGCTTTCCGCGCTGCGGCGCGCTCCTGCTGGCGCTTCTGCCCTGTCGCATTCACCGGCGGAATTTTGCCGTCCGGCGGATCCACGATCAGTGACGTGCGAAGGTTGCGCGCGAACGTTGATTGGCTGCGATCGAGTCCGAACTGCGTGAAGTCATAGTGCACGTCGGCGTTGGTGCCTGGCTCAGTCTGCTCCGCTTCGCGTGTCGCAGCAGCCTTTATCGCCGCCTCGGCTTCTTCTGGCGTATAGATCTCTTTCGTCACGCCATTGGGTCGTTGGAGCGGCACGTACGTCGAGTTGGTCCAGAAGCCCTGGAGATCAGGCTGACCGTCAGGCGTACGCGGCGCTTTGTACGTCTTGCTGCCAGCTGCGCTGGCCGGTGCAGCCTTGGCCGTCGACGGCTTCGTGGTCGACTGCGTCTGACCCGAGAGAGGGATTGTGGCTGCGAGCGCCAGAACGAGGGCGACCGCTCCACCACGCATGAATAGACGGGATCGATGCCTCATCTGCTTCTCCTGTCTCACCGGCTATTTGGCCGGCTGCTTGCGCAGATGCCCATAGAGTAAATCTTCCACGAACTCGACGCACCGGAATTCGAGAATCTGAGCGTTTCGCTCGACGTGCTTGTACAAGGGCATGCTCATCTTCCAGGGGCGCGAAAAGACCTTGGGATCCTCGATGGTGACTTCGTAATTGATGGTTTCCGCGCTCCGCGGAGTGAAGCGCTCCACGACGTGGAGTGCATCACTGTGAAAATTTCCCGCCCGATCCAACCAACTGAGATCGTTGAATCCCTTGGTGTCGACAACCAGCGTTTCCCCTTCCCATCGCCCGTTCGACCATCCCATCCAACTGTCCGCTGGCGCTTCGGTCTGGTCGCTCATATAGACGGTGCGAACCGCTCCTGCGAACTCGTGGATGAGCATGATGTGCTTCGTGCTTTGAATGATTTGGAACGGCATGCCTTGATATGTCGCGCGCGGCACGCCTGGCAGGTAGCACTTGATCTCGGGATCGAGCTTCAGCCGGTTCGCGTAGTTCTCCTGTTGCTTCTTGCGCGCGGCCGGCAGATACGGGATCTCGCCACCTTCGACGACGCCGAGACCGGCAGGTACAGCGCCGGCAGCCCCGAGCTCGCGCACCGGACTCGGGCCCGCCGGATGCGGCTCGATGTTCCAGTTCGCCGTGTTCATCGTCTGCCAGATGCCGTTCAGATTCGGTTTGCCATCTGGCGTGCGAGGCGCACGATACGCCGCCTGCGGCGCCGACGTCTGCGCCGCCACATTCGTGAGCACGGGCAGCAGCCAGCCTGCCATCAACGCGAGAGTCGTCCCGATCAGCAATCGGTTCCGCATTATTTCGAGCCCTTCTTGAGTGCGTCTTCCGCCTTCTTTTCTTCGAGCCTGGCACCAACCAGTGTGTTGTAGAGACCGAGGTTTCCTTCGTGGCAGGCGTGCTCGAAGATCGGTCCGACGGTCTTCTTCATCGCCGACTCCGCAGTCCACGCCCTGGTCCACATCGTCGGGTCGTCGATCGTGAATGTGTATTCGATAGTGTCGTCCGCGACGCGCCTGAATCGCTCGATGACTTTCAGGTTCTCGTCAGAGCCGCGGAATGGATTCTTGCCGTTGAAGTTCGTCGTTTCGACAACAAGCGTCTCGCCTTCCCAGCGGCCGCGTGACACGCCCATCCATTGACGGACCTTCGCATCGGGCTGTGGACGTCCGTCCAGCGTGACGATGCGCACGTCGTGAATCATCTCGGTGAGGATCATCACCACGCCGGGCGATTGCACGATGTGGTAGTTGCTGTTGTAACCGGCGTCCATCATCGGAGGACCTGGGCCCGCCATGATCAAACACCGATCGTCGAGCTGATTGCTTTCGGCGGAGTCCCAGCGTCCACCCAGTTTTTTCTGCTCCTCCGCGCGCCGCGCCGTCCGTCGCTTGCCTTCTTCGGTGAGCGGCGGAATCTTGCCGTTCGGTGGATCGACGATCAGCGACGTGCGCAGATTGCGGACGAACAATGATTGACTGCGATCGAGCCCGAACTGGCTGAAGTCGTAGTGCACATCAGCGGTCGTGCCAGGCTCGGTCTGCGCGCCCTCACGCTGAATCGCCAGCTTGATTGCGGCCTCAGCCTCCTCCGGCGTGTAGTGCGTCTTGGTCACGCCGTCGGGACGTTCGAGCGGCGTGTAGGTCGAGTTCGTCCAGAACCCTTGAAGATCTGGTTGTCCGTCCGGAGTGCGCGGTGCTTTGTATGCACGCGGCTGCTGCGCGCTCAGCACGGACGCCGCGAGAAACACCGCCGCGACTACGCCGAGAGCCCACCGTTTCATTTTGCGTCTCCGCGAAGCGCGAACGCGAACAGGGAGTTGCCGGCGGCAATGGTGACGTACTGCTTACCGTTGACCGAATACGTCATCGGACCCGCGTTCACCTGACCGCCGAGCGCCGCCTTCCACAGCAGCGCACCCGTGCGCGCATCCAACGCGAGGAAATACCCTTCCTTGCCGCCGCTGAACACGACATCACCGGCGGTGGACAGTACGCCGGCCCAGGTGATGTCGGCCATCTTGTATTCCCACTTGGGCTCGAGCGTGCTGGGATCGTAGGCACGCACGACGCCGTAAGCTTCGTCCTCGTTGTTCAGGAAGTTCTGCAGGTTGATCTGCCCCATCGTCGTCTGGCGCGGGTTGATGCCGTTCGCGCGCGGAAACTCACCTTCGACAGCGACGGTGCTCGAGTTCTCGAAGTGGGCGACGTAGTACAGCCCAGTGCGTGGGCTGAATGATGGCGGAGCCCAATTCGTCGCGCCATGGACGTGTGGACGAATCACCGTACCGGCCTTGCTCGGTACCATGCCGGGCACACGCTGCACACGGCCCTTCGCGTCGAAGCCATCCGCCCAGTTCACTTTCACGTACGCCCTGCCATGCAGGAACTCTCCGGTGGTGCGATCGAGCAGGTACATCAAGCCGTTGCGATTTGCCCAGAGCATGACCTTCCGCGGCTTGCCACGGAACTGGATGTCGGCGAGCACCGGCACCTGCGTCGAGTCGTAATCGAGCTCGTCATGGGGCGTGAACTGGTAATGCCACTTCAGTTTCCCTGTATCCACATCGAGTGCTACGACTGAATCGCTATAGAGGTTGTCGCCCAGGCGCGATCGGCCGTCCCAGTCCGGCGCAGGATTGCCTGTCCCGAAGAATGCGAGATTCGTTTCCGGGTCGTACGCGCCCGCGTTCCATACACCGACGCCGCCGGTCTTCCATGAGTCGCCGGACCACGTGTCGTTCCCTGGTTCGCCTGGTCCGGGAATCGTGAAGAAACGCCACAGCTCCTTGCCCGTCTTCGCGTCGAACGCGGCAATCTGTCCGCGGATCGGACCATCTCCGCCTGCGGTGCCGATGATCACCTTATCCTTCACGATGAGCGGCGACATGGTGATTGAGTAGCGGTCTTTCGCGCTCGCGACTTCCTTGTTCCAGAGAATCTCGCCGGTCTTCGCATCGAGCGCGAGGAGATGCGCGTCGATGGTGCCCATGTAAAGCGTGTCGCCAAGAATCGAGAGGCCGCGATTCACGCGGCCGCAGCACGTCCGGGCATCCGGGGAGGGCGCATACGTCGTCGTCCAGAATGGACGGCCGGTTTCGGCATCGAGCGCGACGACGTCGTTGGGCGCCTGAACGGTGTACATCACGCCATCAACCACGAGCGCTGTCGCTTCGAACTTCTCGAGCGAGCGCGCTTGCCACACCCACTGCAGCTCGAGGTTCTTGGCGTTCGCGGTAGTGATCTGCGTCAGCGGGCTGTATCGCTGATTGAACGGCGTGCCGGAGTACGAGAGCCAGTTCTGCGGCTCGCGATCGGCGCGCAGAATCCGCTCGAACGTGACCTGTGCCTGCAGAGAGGCGACGCCGACGACCGCAGCAACGACCGCGAGAAGACCAGTTCGACGAGTCATGGAGTGGCCCTGCCCTTCAACGACACCAGATAGCTGACGACGTCGGCGAGCTCCTGCGCATTGAAGGTGCTCTTGTACGACGGCATCGGCGACGGGATGAAACCCTGTTCTTTCAGATTCGCCTTGGTGAACGACCGCAGCTGTTCCTTCATGTCGATCATCTGGACCGTGTAGGTATCGATGTTCAGCAGCCGGCCGGTCACCGTCGCGCCATCCTTCGTGACGACGCGATAGAAGCGTCCTGTCGGCAGCACTTCCGCCGTGGGATCGAGAAGTGAGCGCTCGAGTTCGACAGACCGGCGCAGCTGGCCGATGCGCGTCAGGTCGGGTCCAAGACGCGATCCGACGCCGTTCGCGCGGTGACACTTCAAGCAACCGCCCTTGCCTTCGAAAAGCGCCTTGCCTCGGGTTGCGTCGCCCACCGCGCTCGCACTCGTCTTGGTTGCCGCCGTCGAACGAAGGTAGGCGACGACACGCTTCGCCTGTTCCTCGGACATGTTCGTCGACGGCATCGGTGTGCCCGGCACACCCTTCTGGATGATCCTGACGAGATCCTCGTCGGTCTTCGCTGTTTTGAACATGCCGCGACCGAGATCGATCCCGGGGATCTCATTGCCGTCCGGACCATGGCAGTTCGCACAGCTCTGTCTGAACACGCGACCGCCATCCTCGATGTCGGACGCTGTCTCATGTTGCGCATACACGACCGTTCGTAGCGCCGGGTCCTGAGACCCGGCGATCACGATCGCGCCGACCGCAATGAGGCAGATGTGGAGTCGTTGCATGTGGTTCCCAAGGCGGGTCTGAAGACCCGCCTCTATGATTGGTTACTAGTTTTCCGGATTCGCCCCGCCGCGACCGCCGCCGGGAGCGCCGCCACGTCCACCGCGCCCACGGCCGGCATCGGGAGGCGGGAACGCGTACGCCACGAGCTGCGCACCCGACGTCGCAGTTCCCCGCGCGCCAACGACGATGAACTGACGACCGTTGTGCATGTAGGTCATCGGCAGACTGACCTGCGGGCCGGGAAGTTGCGTCTGCCAGATCTCCTCACCAGTCGCCTTATCGTACGCGTGGAAGAAGGGCTGCCCTCCGGAGCCCTCGCCGGCGAACACGAGCGTCTTCGTCACCATGATGCCGGCTTGTGATGGGCTTCCGGTCTTCGGAATCGTCAGACCCTTGAGCGCGGGATTGTTCTTCACCGATGGCGGCGTGTCGCCGTTCGGGATCTGCCACGCAATTTCGCCCTTGTTCATGTTGTAAGCGGTGATCCGGCCGTACGGCGGCTTCATCAATCGCAGGCCCTGAATCGTCGGCAGCGTGCCACCGAACGTGTAGTCAGTGTCTACGCCGCTCGTCTTCGGGTCGGTATTCGGCGTCAGTCCGATCACGCCAGGCGTCGTCGTCGAGCCGACGTAGACGAACCCCGTCTCCGGATCCGCTGCGCCGCCGGGCCAGTTCGCACCACCACCAAGACCAGGTGCAACGATGGTTCCGCGATTGCCGTTGGGTACAACCACCGTGCCCGGCGTGTAGATGGGACCGATTTTGTAGTTCTTGATCGCTTCGATCGCTTCAGCACGCAGCGCCGGCGTGAAGTCGATCAGATCGTCGACCGTCACGCCCTGCTGATCGAACGCGGGCGGCTTGTTCGGGAATGGCTGCGTCGGCGAGGTCCACTCCTTGGGCACGTCAGTCTGAGGCACCGGCTTCTCCGTCCATCCAAACACCGGACGACCATTCGTGCGATCGAACACGTACGCAAAGGCCTGCTTCGTCAACTGCACGACAGCACGCACCGGCTTGCCGTCGACCGTCAGGTTCAGCAGGATCGGATGCGGCGGCATGTCGTAGTCCCAGATGTCGTGATGCACGAGCTGCTGGTACCAGATCATCTTGCCAGTCTTGATGTCGAGTGCGACGAGGCAGTCGGAGAACAGGTTGTTGCCGGGACGATGGCCGCCGTAGACGTCGTTGGTCGCCGATTCGATCGAGAGATACACGTATCCGAGCTGCGGGTCGGCTGAGAACGGGCCCCACACGCCGGCGTTGCCGGTGTACTGCTGCGAGTCGCCCTTCCACGTTTCCGAGCCAGCTTCACCTTCACGCGGGATGGTGTGGAACGTCCAGATCTTTCGTCCGGTGCGAACGTCGAACGCCATGATGTCGCCCTTGACGTTCGATCGGTTGACGCGCCCTCCCGGCGTCAGCGCCGGTCCGACGACGATCACGTCGTTCGAGATCACTGGTGGCGAGCTGTTGCCGATGCGCCCCGTCGGATCAAGCGGCACGTCGAGATCGAGTTGCTTGAACAGGTCGACGCTGCCGCTCTGGCCGAAGCCGGCGACCGGCTGGCCCGTCTTCGCATTGAGCGAGACGAGATTGAAGCCAGGTGTCACGAGGACGATGCGCTCGTCACCGCGGCCGTCAGTCCAGTACGCCACTCCGCGATGGACCTTGCGTGGCGCGCGCTCGAAGCGCTCGCCCTCCTCAGGACGCCACACCCATAACGTCTCGCCGGTGCCCGCGTTCGCGGCGACGACGGTGCGGCGCTGGCCCGCGGTGAAATAGAGAACGCCGTTCACCATCAAGGGCGTGGTCTCGGTCGTGACCGTCTCGGCGGGAGTGCCGAAGTTGTCGAACTTCCAGGTCCACGCGACCTGAAGATTCTTCACGTTCTCTTTCGTGACTTGATCGAGGGATGAATAACGCGTGCTGCCCTCGTCGGCAGAATACGCGCGCCATTGGCCACTGCTCATGCCGTTCTGGCCGCTGCCTACGAGAGGCCACAGCGCGATCACGAGTAGAAGCCCCCCGAACGCGTATCTACGCGACTGCATCATCGATATCCTCCCTGACGTGCGGGGAATGTTGCGTCGGGACCGGCGCCTTGTCAAACGCCCGTCGCCCCACCCATCAGCCGACGGCGATGTCCGCGCCTAACTCCGATACTGTTTTTCACATCCAGGCGTTTCCTCGTGACTGTGTCGTCGGGCGCCGAGAAATCCGTATCTTCCCCACCGTCGCCGAGCCGTGGGTCGAAGAAGTTGATGTAGCCACCGGGATCGACGTCAAACGATCGAAGCGTCGTGCCGTTGGTGACCGCGCCCAGAAAGTCGTTGCGGCTGCCTCGCTCGTGACTGGCGGTGAAGTAGAGCGGGAGGACGAAGTTGATCACTGTCTTGCCGTCGATGACGTAGCTCTCGCTTTGGACCGCATCGCACATTTCAAACCAATGGAACACCTCTTGGTTCCTGGTCGGGTGCGGGCCGCAAACGAGCAGGTTCAGTTCCGGTCGCCGGCCAGCTCCAGCGCTTCATGAGAGAGCGCGTCCAATCTTTATCGAGTGTCTCGGATATATCGAGGTAGACGAAGCCTTGATCACCGAGGTAATCATGGTGGTCACTCCTCCCAGCGCAGTAACGATGCGGGCAGCAGAAACGAACTGGACAGTAAGCGAAAGCTGGATACGATGTCCACGCCCCGCGTCAATGGGGCGCGTCAAGGACGGGAGGCGCTCATGTCGTTCGTCACGATGTTTGTCGCGGGAGTCGCCGTTACGGTCGGCCTGTCGTCTCACCTCGCCGCTCAGGGGCTGGTGATGCAACGGAACCTGTCGCTCGCGTTGGCCAAGACGATCGCCGAGGCGACGCTCGCGGAGTGCCAGTCGAAAGGGTTCCACACGGCGGCGGCCGTGGTGGATCGCGCCGGCCAGGTGCTGGTGATTCTGCGGGACGAACAAGGTTCCGCAATGATGGCCGAGATGGCCCGACGCAAGGCGTACACCGCACGCATGTTCCGGATGCCAACCATGGAATTTCAAAAACGTACGGCGAGCGATCCGAGCCTTCTACCGCAACGAGACGTGCAGGACATCCTCGCATTGGGTGGTGGCGTGCCCATTCAAGTCGCCGGCGAGGTCATCGGCGGGGTCGGCAGCTCAGGCTCGAGTCAGGAGACAGATGATGGCTGCGCCAAAGCTGGACTGGCCAAAGTTGCGGACATACTGAGGTAAAGGTGGCGCATGCATTGTGCGTATGAACGCGGGATACTTCTTGCATCAAAGAACCCAGGAGAGCACCAATGCGCACAACACTCCTGGCGGCGTTAATTGCGGGCACTTGTCTGTGGCCCGCTCTCTCGCAGGCGCAAACGTCGTCATCGGGTGGGGGGACGAGGGGCGCGTCGCCCGCAATACGTGGTTCCTCCCGCGGCGCAGTCCGTCCCGGTCCGCCGCGAGTACCCGACCGCGGGAACTCGGTGCGACCGATCGTGCCTCCGGCACCGCCATCAGCACCGCCGATTGGCCCGTTCGCATCGCCATCTGCTCTCGATCGGGCGCCGTCGGCGCTCAATCGCGACGTCTTCCAGGCACGCAGGAGGACGTACGACCCGCGGTATAGCCAGTCGCAAGGGTTCTTCTACGGCAGCGGCGGCGGGTATGTCACAGATCCATTCGGCTATATCAGCCAACCGGATTCCTCGGCGCCGGCACTCGATCGGTATATGCGCGAGGGGGACGCCCCCGAGGGCTATCTGCGTCTCGATGTCCAGCCTGAGAGCGCGCAGGTATTCGTTGATGGCCTCTACGCAGGGACCGTCGCCGACTTCCGGCGCAGCGGTGGCGGCACACTCGACTCCGGCCCGCATCGCATCGAACTCAGGGCCGATGGATACGACACGCAGAGCGTCGAGTTGCGGATTCGCGCGAACGACGTCCTGTCGTATCGGGGCACGCTGAACAGAAGCGACGATCGTCCAGAGCTTCGCGCCGCAGCCGGACCACCGAAGACGTTCTACGTCATTCCGCGTTGCTACGCGGGCACCTCACGGCCGCGCGCGGAACAGTTGCCGGTGGGCTGCAATGTGAAAGATGTGCGTGAGGTCCCGCCGGTCATCGCCCCGGCAACTCCGTCTGGCCGTTCCGTTCGCTAGAGTCGGAAGCCCTGCGAAGAGGCTCACCACTTCTTCGCAGAAAGACTCAGCGTCAGGCTGAGTTAGATCTCAGATAATTGAGATGTGATGGGACGGGTGTCGCTTGCGCTGTTGTTGCTCGCAGTCTGGCTGATGCCCACGTACAGCGCGGCGCAATCCAATTCACTGCCATTAACCGCCTTTGGCCCGACCTACGAGCGCGTCCCGAGGTCCTCGCGTCAAGTCGTCCCCGGTTGGTATGCCGTCGGCGACGCGAGCGACGTCGTTGACCCCTCACCGGTCACCTCGCGATACATGTCGCGGGGAGACATCGACCCCGTACCGCCCTACTCGCGCGGGCGCACACCGGTTGTCGTGCCACGCTCCGCGTATCCCGATTACCTGGATCGCACGTTGACGCGAATCAGTTACCGGCCGATGTTCGTGCCCGTCTACTACTCGGTTCCGGCCTATTTTCCGTCGACTCCGGTCTCCTATTCGCGCTATCGGTCCTTCGGCTACGTCATGGAGCCGGCGGTCGCATCATCCCCTGCGGTGTACGTGATTCCGGGTTGCTACATGGGAGACGCGCCGCCGCTTCGTCCCGAGAAGTTGCCGACCGGCTGCAAGATAGAAAAGCTCAAGCGCGTCTATCACTGAGACCACGAGAGAAGGACGCAATCTCGCTTCCGCGAACGTCATCGCTCCGCCGTTAGCGCGTGGCCACACGCGTGCTGGCAATCACCACCGAAGAACCCGCCGCCGTTGCCGCGTAGTAGGACACAAATCGCTTCGGCTCCGGCGCATCGTAGCGTTCCAGATTCTGGGCCCAGCGAAAGGCGATTGACTGGTAGCGCAGCTCGACGTCGATGGTGAGCGGTCCGCTCGCCGTAACCGGGATGCGATACCGCACGCGATCGGTACCGCCGACGAAATCCACATCTGCTTTGGCCTGACCAAACACGGCGATTTCGTCAGGTGCGGTCGTCTTGTCGAACCCGCGCGGCAGCAATCGGTTGTCCTTCAAGTACTGCGTCGCACTCAGCAGGCCCGTTGTCACCGTGCCGTTCACGTCACCGAGGATCGACTCGTAGACCTGCACCTGGTCGGGAGCGTTGATCTCCTCGTAGTGCGGCTCGAAGCGCCGGGCGTCCGTGTCGCTGTCATTGCCGGCGATCGATCCAGAGGTGCTGATCGCACCCGATTCGAACACCCGCTCGCCACGTTCGTTGCTCACGGTCACGTGCAGCCATATCCGTCGCGAGGGATACCCGGTCGGCAGCTTGTGTCCGGTGAGATTCCTGATGTCGACGTCGAACGCGAGCGTTCCGGCGGTGTGCGCCGGCGTCGACAGCGTCAGCTCCGCAGTGTCATGTTGCAACTGGCGCACGGTGGCGTTCGCCGTCGCCTCGAGCTCGGATGGCAACGCCATGACACCGAGCTCATGACGATAGCGATTGAGCAGGCGAACCATATAGGCATTGCCGCCAACAAAAACGTGCCGCGCCAGCGAGTCCCGTGTCTCGCCCAGCACGGATGCCATGCGGATCGGCCCGGCGACTGTCGGCATGTGACACGACTGACAGCTCCGCTCCTCGCGCACGAAATCGCTGTGCCGCCACTCCTGATAGTTCATCTGCTCGGGCAGTGATCCTACGACCTGTCCATTTGGCCCGAGAGCCGTGGTGATGAGCGTGTGGCACGTCGCACACAGCTCCGATTGCTTGATGTGCGGCGCTTCCTCCTGGGCGAACCCGCTCACCGAGCGCATGATGGTTTTGCGTCCCGTGTCCACACGATACGGGCCAAAGATCGGCCGCACGCCGGAGTTGGGTGTTGGCTCGATCACGAACTCACCATTGAAGCTCTCGCGCGTGCCGAGATGATCTTTTGAAATCTGATGGCACACGGAACAGGAGACGCCGTCGGCAGCAAGGCGCCGCACCTCCGTTTGCGAATGTCCAGCTGCAGCCTGCCGCGCCGAAGCCGAAGGCTGGAGCGGGAGATGTGCAAACACTTCTCCCCTGCCACCCGCTGCGCGGGCAATGCGCGTCGCCATCGGCATGTGACAGCCGGCACACTCGTCCTGGATCACGGCGGAGTGTGTGGGGTGATCGATGGTCTCGCGCCGTACGCCGGCCTGCCAGTACGGATCGCGTGCCGAGTTGGCCATCATTGTCGAGCGCCAGGTCGCACCGATCGAGGCGTCCTCGCCCGATGGCGCGATCAGATTGTTGTGGCAGGCCATGCAGTTCTCGGAATGCGAGAACAGCAAAAGATCCGGTTTCGCCTTCGGTGTGCCGGTTCTGGTGGGAAGTTCCTTGGCACTCACCAAAACCATCGACACGAGCCAGAGTGTCAGCGCGAGTCGCAAGATCCTGCCCTGAGCGAACGAAGTGAGTCGAAGGGTCATTTCCAGAACTCGAAGAGTCCGCCGTCGAACCAATCCCACAGGAAGTACGCCAGCATCTGCGGCTTGCGCTCGTCACGCTCGTTCATCGGGACACGCACGCCGACGCTGAACAAGACGTGTTGCAGCTTGCTCATTGACACCTGCATCTGCGGAACGAGATCCCATTCGGTGACGCCGCGCTCGGGCTTGGCGGCGAGCACCTCGAGCATCGGCGTCCACGCGCGACCGAATCCACGATCCTGCGCCACGGTGTAGCCGAACGCAGTGCGCACGAAACCCTCGTTCTGACCGCGCGTGCGATCCGACGCGATCTCGTACCCGATGTGCGTCTGCACGAAGGCGCTCGGACCGAGCATCTGCCCCCACATCGCAAACGGCTCGACGATCGTGAAGCCGTTGCCGAGGCCGAGTTCCTCCTTGCCCGTCGGGAGCGTGATCGCGCCACCCGCCGCGAAGATGCTGCCGCGGTCCAGGCTGGCGTACAGCGTGCGGCGGAGCGCCAACTCGACGTCGCCAAGCCCGCGATTCCACACACCGCCGGGTTCGGTTTGTTGCGCTCCGAATGGTACCGTGACCTCGTACTGTGAGCGCGCGCCGATGCGGTGCTCGTAGACGATCTGATTCGTCACGCCTTTCGCGCCGGACGTTGTCACGCCGGTGGTCCAGACAGTCTCGTTTTCGGGGAAGGCTTTCTCGGTGAAGAAGGCGCGCGGGAAGTTCAGATCGCCTCGCGGCCAGGCCGGGTCGTCGCAGAAGCTCCACAGATATTTGACAGCGCGCTCGATCTGCTCGTCCGAGAGTGCGTCGCCGAACGCGGGCATGCGCCGATCGAGTGCGCGCACCGGACCGCCACGATGGGCCACGGCCATCCAGTCGCCGAGGGGCTCAACGGTGTTCGTCGCGCAATCAGTGAAATCGGGAAACGTATGACCGTTGGGAAGCGGGAGATCGAAACCGACAACTGCGGATGGCGAGCCCTTGCCGTCCATTCCGTGACACGTCGCACAGGCGGCGACGAAGATCTGCTCGCCCGTTGCGTCGGCAGGCAGCGCCCCCTCACGCGATGAGGATGCCTGCGCTGCGCGCGCAGGTGGGGCGTGTGTGCTGAGCGCGTAGACCAGCACACACACGA
>DATCXH010000700.1:0-2608 GCA_036565925.1 Vicinamibacterales bacterium | reverse complement strand
GTCGCGCCGAGATCGTTTTCGCTCACGTGCAGCCAGATGCGCAGCGGCTTGCGCTCGGAGTTGGGGATGAACGTCTGGTGAAAGTCCCACGCGCCGTTCGGTGCGGTGGCGTTGCGCTGCAGTGCGACGAACGTGCCCGAGTAGCTGATCACCCGGCGATACAGGTTCGGGTGCAGCCACGCCATCGTCAGCGCGGCCGCTGCACCGGAGCTCTGGCCGAATGCGGCGCGCCCTTCGGGATCGGTTGTGAAAGCTATCTGGTAGTCGCGCGTGATGCGAGGCAGCACCTCGGTCTCCACGAAATTCACATAGCGGTCGGAGACGGTGTCGTACTCAATCGAGCGCTGACCACCCGGGCCCGGGGAGAGCAGGACGGCGACGATCGAGGGGATGCGTTTCTGGTCGATCAGGTTGTCGAGCATCACCGGCATGGAGGGCAGATCCGTTCTCGGTTTCTCGTCCGCGGCCGCTGCTGCGTCTTCGGGGACGAACCCGCGCCCGTCCTGCACGACGATGAACGGCGCTGGCGTATTGGGCACGTATCCGGGAGGGACGTAAACCGCGACCTGACGCTCGAACGTCTGATGCTGCGGCGGCTCTACAGGTCCCGCTGCCGGTTCGCCGCGCCCGCGTCCGGGGCCGCCTGGGCGCCCCGCGGGTGCCGTTGGAAAGAGTTTGCTCTCGGCGGAATTCATCGTGAACCGGATGACACGCCCCTTGGGGACGTCCGGTTTCGCCGTGAATGCCGGATCAGCGACGTAGGGCGGGCCGATCCGGAAGTTCCCATCCGCGTTGAGACGAACGGGCACGAGGGGCGCTGCATTCGCCGGTCGCGCTCGACTTCCGTCGCCGCTCTGCATTCGGCCGAGCGCGCCGACGCTCACCGGCAGAATACCCAACGCAAGGATCCAGGCGCCGATTTTCTGCAGAGTCATGCCGTGTACCTGCCTCCTCATGACGTGCTTAGACGCCGGGCGCGCACAGCAGGCGCATCCGGAACCACAGTGAATGAGCGCTGCACGCCGGCGTGTCGCGCAAACGCGAGTGGCGCATTATATGCGCCGACTCGTTGCATAATGCGCACTGCGGTGTGAATGATTCGAACTGCCCCGACGATCTCGCAGCGACAGGAGACTCAGATGAAAGTGCCGGCTATGACGCTCAAAACCTTGATTAGCGTGCTCGGCGTCGGGGCGTGCGTGTGGATGACCGCGGTCGCTCCGAACGCAGGTGCCGCGCAAGCGCCCGGGGCCGCGCCGGCCGTTCCTGCTGCGTCTGGCGCCACTACACAGGCGCCGGGCCGGGGGCGGGGTCCGCAGCCGGTCGATCCACGGGTGCAGATCCGAATGCATCACTTCGCCGAAACCAATCAGGAGATCCCATACTCGGTGTTCGTCTCGTCGAAGGTGAAGCAGAACAAGAAAGCGCCGCTGATCGTGACGCTGCACGGGATCGGCGGCACGCACCTGACGATGATGCGTCCCAACGCGATCGACCTGGCAGAGGCGGGCGGCTACATCCTGCTCGCGCCCATGGGCTACAACCCGCGCGGCTGGTACGGCGCGCCGCCGCCGCAGGGGCGCGGACGCCGCGGCGCACCACCGGCGCCGCCCGTCGACGCCGCTCGCGGCGCTGCGAGCGATGGTCCCACAGCGGGTGCTGCTGCGGCACCGCCGCAGGGGCGACGCGGCGCGTTCCCTCCGGGTGTGCTGAGCGATCCGAACGATCCGCCGAACCTGCGCGAACTCAGCGAGAGGGAAACGCTCGAAGTCATCGATCTGATTCGCAAGGAATTCAAGGTCGACGACGACCGGACGTACCTGATGGGACACTCGATGGGCGGGGCGGGCACCTTGTACCTCGGAATCAAGTACCCGAAGCGGTGGGCTGCCATCGCTGCGCTCGCGCCCGCCGCCTTCGCCGTCGATCGCGAGGGTTTGAGCAAGATTCCCAAGATGCCGATCATGCTGGTGCACGGCGACATGGATACGGTCGTGCCCGTGACGGTCGGTCGCGCGTGGGCCGAGGCGATGAAATCGATCCCGATGAAGGACTACAAGTACATCGAAGTGCCCGGCGGCGATCACGGCACCGTCATCACCTCGCACCAGGCGGACGTCTTCGCCTTTTTTGCCAGGCACTCCCGATGATTGGCCTCGTCGTTGTGCGATAAGAATCGAACCGCCGCTCGAGCATGTGCAATGACGACCTGGCAGTTTGGACCAAGGCGAACCGCACGATCGAGAACCCATGACAGGCGCATCGTCTTCCGCAAGCACGATAAATCACTGTCGCTCGTATTTGGTTGACGAGCGATTGGTCTATCTATGAGTCGTCACCGAAAGGCGATCAGCATGCGCGCTGTTGTCACGATCTCATGTGTCGTCATCGTGAGTCTCGTCCTGACCGCACAGGTGCGAACGGGAACGCTGACGATTTACTACATCGACACGGAAGGCGGGCAGTCGACGCTCGTCGTCGGTCCGACCGGCGAGTCGCTGCTGGTCGATACCGGCAACGCGGGCGACCGTGACCTGGGGCGCATCGCGGAGACGCTCCGCACGGGAGGCGTCACGAAAATCGATCACCTGTGGATCACCCACTACCA
>DATCXH010000498.1:0-4975 GCA_036565925.1 Vicinamibacterales bacterium | reverse complement strand
GCTGATCCGCGACGATACCCACACCGCGAGCAGGAGCGCAGTGAGACCTGTGCCCGCCGCCGTCGCCAGAAACCACGAGTCGGCGCTCCGCAGGAGCGCCCGCAGCGGCGCCTTCGACTGCCTCACGTGCAAGCGGGCCTGGACGTCCTCGACGGACTGGCCCGCGCGGCTTCGAATGAGCGGCACCTTCAACTCGCCAACCGCGGCATCGTCCTCGGATATCGTGTCCGGCTTTACTGGCCGGCCAGAACTGGGAGCGAGCGAAGGCGGCAGCCGGACGGACGATATCTCGCCGCCAGGATATTGCAGCGAGACGACGATCGCTGGATCGCGCGCCAGCCGTGCAAGAAACGCCTGATCGACCGCGATGCCGCCAATCAAGGTGAACGTCTGATCGCCAACCAAGAACGAGTCGCGCATCCCCAGCACGAGGAGGTCGCGATCGGAGCCCACGCTGATGATCCGCCCTTCGCTGTCCTGGATATGCAGGACGGAAAGGCCGGTCAATCGCATCGCGTTCGCGGCGTAGTTGGCCAGATACGCCCGCTCGGTTTCAAGACCGGCGACCGCGAGACGGAATCGCTGGTCGTTCAGCAGCGCGTTTTTGAGCGAGCCGAGCCGATCGCCGATGCCGGCGCTTTCGCGACCGAGGTCCTCGCCAATCACCTCCACGACCGAGTCCACGCGGAGCTGATACTCGTTGGACAGACGACGGGTGATGTCTTGCCGGATGCCAAACGCCAGCAACGCGATCGGAATCAATACGACTGCGACAAATGCCAGAAGCATCCGAGTCCGCAACGTCACGATGGAATTATGTGCTGGTCGCTCAACATCTCGATCGCCACTGGAATCGGGTGATGTCCGTATGTCGCGGACACCGTACTTGATGTGCACGTCACTCTCGACGTGTGACGAGGGTGTCTGAACGAACCACCGTTATGGTCGTGCTCGCGTGAACGACTGTCGCCCGTTCGGTTCGCAAAGTGGGAAGCCCGACATCCGTTTTCGCCTCTGTCGCGAAACCGCAAAGCCGGTACGAGGCTTGCCGTGTGAACGACCCATGAGGATCAACCGCCGATGTCCCGTTTGTTCGGTGGGCATGGGACTGGCCAGGCGGGCCGTGATCGGCCCAAGCAACAGACTGCGCGTACTCCTCGCGTGTCAGTCGTGCCTGCACGAATGGGAAGTCGAAGAAGAGCCGCCGACCATGCCTTCGCACGCGAAGGATCGATCGTCGGGTTAGTCAGCGGTAAACAGCGCTGACAGACGATCCACCGCCAACGCGCCCGACGCATCGAACACGTCGCGCACGTCGTAGCGTGGCAGTTCCAATCTTGCCTTGAGGTCCGATGGCTTGGTGATCGCCCGGACCTTGGTTGATGCACTCGACATCCCGAGGGACGCCGCGACGCGTTTCGTCGTGTCGTTCCAGCTGCCGTCGATTCCATACGGGTAGGACGCGTGGAACTCGCTGAGTCCGCAGGTTGTCCGCAACGCATCGATACAGGTTGCAAGCTCGATGCGTTGCTCCTCCTCGTTGAGGCGACTGAGCACGCGATGACTGTGTCCGTGGATTCCAATCTCCAGTCCAGCGTCCTGGCACTGCCGGAGATCGGATGGCGAGAGATACAACTTCGACGCGACCTCGTCGTCGTTCCCGATGAACTGTTCGAACAGAATCCGCAACACCGGATCCAGTTCGCGGTACGGCAGCTCGAAATTCAACAGACGCTTGAAGCGACGCGTCGGCTCATCGTCGTACGGATACAGACCGAGCAGGCCGGGATGTGTGCTGGGCTCGAGCGCGACCGGCGGGCGCGACGCCAGCAGCGCCTCGAATGCGTCGCGGAATCTCCTCAGTCCCAGCCTGGCCTGCAACAGGTGCACGCGGTGCACGTTGAGCACGGTACGATCGAGCAGCGGCCCCGAACAGCAGTAGACGGTTGCCGGCACACGCCAACGCCGCAGCAGTGGCAGCGCAAATTCGGCGACGTCCTTGAAGCCATCGTCGAACGTGACGACGGCGACCGTTTCCGGCAATTCAGCAGCGGGATTCATCAGCTCGCCCATCGTGGTGCAGACGAAGTTCTGGGTGAGCACGCGGAGCTGCGCGTCGAACTCCTCGGGTGTAATCGACTTCGTGCCGGCCAACCAGGTATCCGTGGGATGGCAGTAGTGATAGCTGACGATGAGCGCATAGCGTTCGGCGATGCGCGTCGGGAGCGTGTTGAACTCGAAGTCGATCGAAGGAGAAGCCAGGTCCGGGTCGGGCCGGACACTACGATCGAGAGCTGGGCCCGTCGACGGCAGCGGATGCACCATGGGCCAACGCTCAGGCAACACGTGCAGCAAACTGTCGCCCGCGTCGTCGTACATCGCGAGCACGTCGGTTCCCCGGCGCGCTGCACGTTCGATTCGCGCGAGCGCGAGCGCCTGGTATTCATGCGTCGAAACGAGGACCGCGTCTACGGCGTTCCAGTCGACCGTGTCGAGCGACGCTTCACGATAGATCCTCAGTTCGCCCGGCTCCCCAGGCTGATCGTCGAGCGGCACGAACGCCGCGACATCAAGGCTGGAGAATCCTTCGACGTATTCATACAGGCAACGCGTGTGACCTCGTGTTCCGACGATCACCACTCGGGCGCGCGATGACATCCATACCGCGAGCCGCTGCTCCAGCTCGTACTTGGCCCGATACTCGCGGTGCCACTCGGCGATCTTGTTCTCCTCCGCCAGCCACTTGTCCCGCTCGATGACGTCGTAGCGGGTGAGGTGACGAGCCGTGACGGTCTTCCATTCTTCATCGAGCATCTGTGCTCGATCGGCGGTGAGCCGCGCGACCATCTCCGGGTTGGCGTATCGCGGACAGTGGATGAGCAGGCCTTCGAGATAGAGGTAATCGATTGCGGTGCCAAACACGCAGATCAGCGCGTCGATCGGCGTTTCGACGATTGGCTCGCGGTTGACGTTGAGCGACGTGTTGAGCACCATCGGCACGCCGGTCAGCCGATAGAACTCGCTGATGATCCGGTAGTAGTTCGGATTGATCTCGGGCGTGACTGTCTGCGGGCGCGTCGTGTTGTCGACATGCGTGATCGCCGGGACCTGTGCTCGCTTGTCTTCGCGCACCTCGACGACCATCAGCATGAATGGGCTCGGCGCATCGAGGTCGAGCCATTCACGCGCGTGCTCGGCGAGCATGCTCGGCGCGTACGGACGATACGGCTCGCGAAACTTGACGCGCCGGTTGAGCGTGTCCTTCATTCCCGGGTCGCGCGGATCCGCGAGGATCGATCGGTGCCCGAGCGCACGTGGACCGAACTCGGATCCCCCCGCGAACCAGCCAATCACCTTGCCAGACGCGATCAACGGAGCAACCGCTTCCGGCTCGACTGCCTCGTACGCGATCCCGTACTTGTCGAGCAGTTGCGTGATGGGTGCGCGCGCGTACGAACGACCGGTATACGGCGACGTCATCGTCACCGACACGCGAGCGCGCTCGGCCCCGGCGACGTCCTGGAAGTAGCCCCACAGCGCAAGGCCGAGTGACAGTCCGGTGTCGGAGCACCCCGGTGGGATCCACACGTTCTCGAACCGCGATCGCTGCTGGACACGCGCGTTGGCCAGACCATTGAGCGCCGTTCCACCGGCGATGCAGAGATTGCGGCTGCCGGTCTTCTCGTATGCGTACTCGGCCATGCGCACCATCTGACGTTCGCACTCCTGCTGAACGTCGTAGGCGGCACGCGCGAAGTAGGGATCGAGCACACGCTCGCGGTCCTCACAGCGACGCACACCGGTGGCGACGATGCGCGGGAGCGGAGGGCGGCTGCAGAAGGCGCTGTAGTCCGACGACATACCTTCGTCTCGCGCCTTGAAGTCGAGCACCGGGCCGGGATGCACTGCGCCATACGGTGCCAGTCCCATGGTCTTGCCGAATCCCTTCTCGGGTCCGTAGGGCAGCACCGATCCGGTGACGAGGGAGTAGAGGCGCCCGATGCCCCAGATGTTTCCGCGTTCGAGGACGTGCGCACCGTCAGGGCGGAAGTGATACAGCGTCTGCGTGTTGAGGCGCGATCCAAGCGAGTCCACGACGAGGACGGCGGCCTCGTCGAACGGCGACAGATGAAAGGCGGCGCCGGCATGACCGTCGTGATGATCGATCACGCGAATGCGCTCGCGTGGATACCGCAGGCGCAGCTTCAGGTAGTCGTGTTCGAGCTTGCGATAGCCGGGGCCGCTGTTCATCCAGCGCGGAAGCCGGGCGTAGTCCGTGTAGATGAAGTCGATCTGTTCGAGCGATTCCAACCCGAACACGTCGAGGCAGTACTGAATGCCGCGGAGCGGAAAGGCGTAGGTGTGTTTCGTCCGCGTGAGGCGATCTTCGGCGATCGACACATACGCGATCTCGCCGCCGCCGCGCGGAACGCGGATCAGCGAGGCGCTGGCCTCGTAATTAGCGAAGTTCGGAACGCCCAGGACGTAGGTGTATTCGGGCACTACGTGGTTCAACCTCAGCCGGCAAGTCTAACAAATCGACCCGGCGGGACTTCATTGAACGATCAGCTGTCCGATCGACCAGGGGTGTTCCTGGCACACGTAGTCGTATGACCCCGGTTTCGTTACGGCAACGGTGGCGGATTGTCCCGGGGCAATGGTCCCGGTCGTCCACGACCCATCGCGCGCCCTGAGTGTGTGGGCGACCTTCGTGGTGTTGGTAAACGTCACTGCCGCGCCCGCCTTGGTGCGTCCCCGTTGGGGCAAGATCGCCCATGGATTCGACCAGGCCTCCTCACGGTTTGCGTTGCGGATGTTGTTGACGTTCTCCACCCCAAGCGTGATCGTCGTCGCATCGTCGATGCGGCCGTCCCAATCGTCGGTGACGGGCATCGCCGGCGGCGCGGGTCGCTGCGGAATGGTGCCGCCGAGCGCAAACGCCCAGACGTGTCGATTCATCGCAAACGCGATGTGC
>DATCXH010000929.1:0-2409 GCA_036565925.1 Vicinamibacterales bacterium | reverse complement strand
CCACCGAACATCTCGCGAATCACGCGCGCAGATTCGTTCAGTGCCTTATCCGAGAGCGTCGTCGAATCGGTGCGGTGATAGGTGATCAGACCTTCCATCTGATCGTCGCCGACTTCGACGCCCTGGAACAGGCGCTGCGCCACCTGCATCGTGCGTTCGGCGGAGAACCCGAGTTTGCGACTCGCCTCCTGCGTCAGCGTGGATGTCGTGAATGGTGGCGCGGGACGCTCAACACCCGGCTTCTGTTCGACTGACGTGACTGTCCACGGGACGTTGGCGCGAATCGTCTCGACCAGCGCCGCAGTTTCTGCTTCTCCCAGCAGCCGCGCGTTCTGGTTCTTCAGAGCTCCGGTCTGCGGATCGAAGTCCTTCCCGGTGGCGATGCGCTGGTCACCCAGGCGAACGAGCGTTGCAATGAACTCGCGTCCCTCGCCTTTGAGTCGTGCCTCGAGATCCCAATACACCGCGGCATTGAACGCGCGCCGCTCTTCTTCGCGCTCGACGATCAGCCGGACCGCAACGCTCTGCACGCGGCCCGCGCTGAGCCCGGTCTGCACCTTCTTCCAGAGCAGCGGCGACAGCGTGTAGCCATAGAGCCGATCGAGAATGCGCCGGCTCTCTTGAGCGCGCACAAGGTTCTCGTCAACGTCGGCGGGATGCTTGAGCGCATCTTTGACGGCGTCTTCTGTGATCTCGTGGAAGACGATGCGTCGCACCGGCACTTTCGGTTTGAGGATCTGCGTCAGATGCCAGCTGATCGATTCGCCTTCGCGATCAGGGTCGGTCGCCAGCAGCAGCTCGGACGCCTCTTTGACAGCAATCTTCAGATGCGCGACCTGCTTCCGTTTATCGGCAGGGATGACGTAATAGGGCGTGAAGTCCTGTTCGACGTCAACGCCGAGACGCCCCCACTCCTTGTCCTTGATCTCCTTCGGAACCTCGGAGGCCGACTCCGGGAGATCCCGTACGTGACCGTAGCTCGCCTCAACCCGGTATTTGTTGCCGAGAAAGCGGCCCAGAATCTTTGCCTTTGCCGGCGATTCAACGATGATTAACGGCTTTGCTGCCAACCTGAACCTTTGACCTTTGCCCTATGACCTTCGTGGTGACACTAGCACGTTCATGAAGGGCGAACGAAACGGCCCCCGCCTTGACGACGGACCAGACCGGCTAATTCCAGCTCGATCAAGCGCGGCAACAGACGTCGCGCATCGAGCCCCGATCGGCTGGCCAGCGCATCCAGATCGTAGGGCTCACCGGAGACCATCGCTCGCAGCACAGGATCGGCAGAACATGCTGTGGCAGAAGAACTTGCCTTTGCGCCGATGGCTCGGTCCGGCGCCGGATCCCACCCCAGACCCTCTACAATATCGTCCGCTGTCTCAACGATCTTTGCTCCGTCCTTCAGCAGGGCATGGCCGCCGCGGTTCCGGCCGCTCAGCACGTTTCCAGGAACCGCCATAACCTCCCGTCCCTGTTCCAGCGCGCATGCCGCGGTGATCAGCGATCCTGATTTTTCCGACGCCTCGATCACGACCACGGCGAGCGATAGTCCGCTGATCAGCCGGTTCCGCAATGGGAAGTGATGCGGCAGCGGTGCAGAGCCAGGCGGATGTTCGCTCACCACCAGACCGGTTTCCGCGATTTGCGCAGCAAGCGATTTGTGCTCGGGCGGATAGACGTAATCCACGCCTGAGCCCAGCACGGCGATTGTTCGGCCTTTCATCAGTGCACCGCGGTGTGCGGCGGAATCCACCCCGCGAGCCAATCCACTGACGACAGTCACACCACGGGCTGCCAAATCAGCCGCAAGGCGGGCGGCCGTATCCACCGCCACCGAGCTGGCCGCCCGGGATCCGACGATGGCAATCATCGGGGAATCGATTGCTTTTAGGTCGCCGCGATACCAGATCACCGGTGGACAATCGGAGATGGCCGCCAGGAGCGAAGGAAACGACGGATCGTTCCAGGCGAGTGCATGAATGCCCGTCTGTTCCGCGCGGCCGCGCACCTCACGCGCTTCCTCGAGACGCGACGTCGCGAGCTCGAGCAGCTCAGGGTCATCGGACAACAGACGGGCTGTCAGACCCATCTTAGGAAGCCCGTCATCGAACAGAGACAACGCCACCGCGTGATCGAGTGTCATCATCGACTCCTGCCCCGAAGGCATTGGCAGGCGTCGTCCAGGTGCGGGGCATTTGTGCTTTGAGCCGCCTTTTTGCGGCCTAAACGCACGATGGGCCGGGCGCACGTGGACAGATCGCCACCTGATGCACCCGGCCTGACTGTCTGAAATTATAGGCAGGCGACTTTCAATCTCGCAACACGTGGTGACGGTCTACGAAAGGTGGTGGACACTTATCCGGGCGATTGGGGGTGGCAGTGCGGCCAATCGCAGGGCGTTCCGTG
>DATCXH010000053.1:0-2700 GCA_036565925.1 Vicinamibacterales bacterium | reverse complement strand
GGTTGCACTGGCTGTCTGAGTCCCATTATCTTCTCCTCTTCGTGGTTTCAACGCGCGTCCGGTTCAACGTCTCCCCAGACGGCCGGCGCGCGTTCTTGCGTCCTGCCACTTCTGGACTACTGCTTGTTGGCGATCGCCCATCTCCGTATCGAGGACCGTTACGGTGTCGAGATACCGGAGCGCGTCCGCCTCGTCACCCATGAGCGGACGGTGTCCATCGCGCTCGTACTCGGCGAGCTGCACGCCCATCGGGCGCGGGAAGGTGAGGGTCGTCATCGGGCCGTCTCCTGATCGGCAGGCACTTCGCCGGTTCCGTTGCACGTGCCGCAATCCTCGATCTGGTCGGGATGCTTCGCGCGTCGGTAGCTCGCCGCATCGTAGCGTCGGCCTTCGCACTCCGGGCACGTCACCATCTCAACGCCCTCTGGCAATTCGGTTGTGTGTTCCATACCTTGTTCTCCGTGGGTTGCTTTTCAGCGGCGCGGGCCTGTCGGGGCTTCGCGCCGCTTTTGCGTGCTACAACTCGGGATACGCCTTACTGACCTCGCCCAACCGAAAGCCAATCACCATCCCGAGGGCGAGTGACGCGATGGTGTAGTAAACGACGATGGCGGGCCACGAGGTCCACATGGGATTAGCGTCCTCTGAAGTCTGCCGCTTCCGCCGCGGACACGATCTGCGATGACAGTTCTTGCACGCGCATCGTGTCGACCAAATCCAAGAGCGTGCTGCGCGTCCGGCGTTCCCGGTGCCGACGCTGGGCGACATTCGCCGACCGGTTCGATTCTTCTTCCCAGTCGTGCGCATCGTCGGGGCAGGGCAGGCGATACGTCCCGCGGCCGATGATCTCTGACCGGATCAGTTCCACGCCGAACGTCGCGGGGTTGAGCGAGGCGAGGGGCGCGAGCTCGAGGATGATCCCGAACGCTGAGCGGTCGACCGCATCCTGACGCGACGAGCGCGAGAATTCGTGGAGCTGCGTGCGCTGGAGTCGCGAGTAGTTCCCGACCTCTAAGAGCCGGGCCGCCCAGCGCGCGAGGATTTCCCCGGCCCGAAGGGACTCCGATGGCTTCACCAACGAGTCCGTGAAGTCTTGGTAGGAGACGGCGCCGTTGCGTGACATACTCAGGCCGCGCTCCCGACCGTCAACGTGAGGTCTAGAACGCCTGCGATTCGCGCCAGCGTCGTGATGCGCGGATCGGCAACCTCGTTCTCCAACTCGGAAACTGTGACGCGACTCGTACCGGCGGCTTTCGCGACATCAGCCTGGCTCAGGCGCTTGTCAGCGCGGGCAACGCGAAGGCGGCGGGCAACGTCCGCGCGCATTTCCCTAACCTTGCGTTCCGCATTCGGATGTGGCATAAAGAGGCTAAGTTGATTCGGATCAACGTGTTATCGGCCCGACAGTGGAACAACGTCGGCCTCACGCGGAACAACTTAGACCGTTTTCGGAACAAATCAAGAGCGAAATGGTCCATTTCGAACCATTTTCCCAATTGTTACACGAATTGTAACGGATGCCAGATTTTCGACTTTACCGAAACGTCCATGAGAATGTGCGCGGCCTGCGGGTCGCGCTGGGGTCGATCAAGCGACCGCTCTCTTACGACGATTTCGCCGAACGGCTCAGGAGGGAACACCCGAATCGCTCAATGGGGAAATCCACCATCAAGCGATGGGAGACGGATGGCGAACCGGACCTCGCTTCCGTTGGGATCATGGCGCGCTGGGCCGGCGTCACCTTCGAAGCATTCGCGCTCGGCGACCCGCACGCCGCAGCGCCGGACTGGCCGATGGAAGCGGACGACGAGCGGGACGCGCCGACGCTGCCCCTCAAGAAGCCACAGAAGCCGCCTGCGGTCGTCCGGAAACACCGCGGACGATGAACCGGCCGACCTACTTCAGCAGCTTAAAAAAGCGCCGGTCCCATCGGCGCAACCAGCGCTCCAGCCATGAAACCCACGCCGTTGAGTAGTAGTCTGCCGCGATCTCGAGCCGAATGAGCCGCCGACCATCCGAGCCAAACACCACCATCGTTCTGTAGCCGTCCGGCGAGTCTTCGGACTCCCATACGCCGGCACGTGTTGCACGATCTGGAGCTCTTTCAGCCACGGCAGTTTCTCAATGCTGGTTGCCCGAACAGAATGCGAAGCGTGCTGCTATCCGTCAAGGTCCAACTCGCTAACACATTGTCCACATAAGAGTTGTGGAAAAACAAACTAGTGATTAGCCAATTGATCCATCATGCCGCTGCACCCCCAAACTGTTGGCGCTGGTCGATACTCGCTGTGACATACGACAGTTCCATGGACAGCGAAACATTAAAGGCTTCTAATCTTTGGAGGAGAGGATGCGCCGATTGTTCCTTGGAGTTCTCTGTATCGCACTCGCGGCGTGTGGGTCGGACAAAACGACCGGTCCAGATTCCAATCTATCGTTCGCCGGGACGTATTCCCTCAGAACGATCAACGGCTCGAACCTCCCCTATGTTTTTCTGCAGAGCGGCCAGACATCGGCGATTATGACGGACGATGCGATCACGATCGCTGATGGCGGTACGTGGTCAGAGCAGGGCACGCTGCGAATTACGACAAATGGCCAGACCTCGAATCAGGTCTACTCAGATAACGGCACGTGGCTCCGAAGCGGCAATAGCCTCGCCTTGTATTCAAACCCCTACAACAACACGGCATACTCCGG
>DATCXH010000905.1:0-3373 GCA_036565925.1 Vicinamibacterales bacterium | reverse complement strand
GTCGCTCCCACCCGGTGAGCGTTACCTGGCCGTTGCCGTCGACTATCTCGAGCAGGGCGAATTCCAAGACCCGGTATTCCTCGAACGGATGCGCGGCCGCGCGACAGCCTTCTCGATCGGCGAGGGTGAGAACAAGAACGTTGATCTGACTCTCGTAGAGCGCTGAGACGTACAGAGTCCTTTCTGCTTGGTGCTTGGTCCGAAGCAAGGCCGAAGCTCTTGGACAAGGGACCAAAGACGACATGAGTCAGAAATGATCGGCGTGCCAGTAGAAAACATCGTCCGCGGTTTTCGGCATCGCCACATCGCTCAGCGCTCTCACCATGAGCACGTCTTTCGGCGCTGAGTGATTCGTCAGCTGAATCTGCGGCGGCACGGCGAATGTCCGCGGCCACCAGGCGCGGATCAATGGCATGCGATGGCTCGGCTCCCTCGCCAGCAACACCTGCAGCATTGCGCCGAGGCGAGCGCCCGCAGGATCGCGGTCGCCGGCTTCTTCGAGCGTCCATCCGTTCGCGTTCTCGTTCAAGACAACGTAAGCAACTGCCGACGCCCCTTCCTCGGCGGCAAAGAATTCGAGCTGACGCAGGCCAGGCGGACCGAGTCCCGCCAGCAGCCGCTTCTTCGATAAGGCGTAGTGCACCAGCGAGCTGTCGCGCTGGAGCGCAAACGGCGCAGCCGCTGATCGTACTGAGTGCATAGCGGCTATGGCCTGCAGATCGCGTTCTTCGCCGGCCCGCACCAGCATCGCCGGCGCACCACCTTTCACCTTCACCGTGACCGTGACCTCGTCGAGTGGCACTGCCGTAAAGCCGAGGCGCTCATAGAACGCGGTACCAATCTCCGAGAACAGCGTGGCCAGCAGTGCACCATCGCGCTGCGCACGCGACATGAGCTGCTCGATCAACGTCGACGCGTGGCCCTGGCGGCGCTGCTCAGGCGGTGTGAATACCGCACCAATTCCGCACATCCATCCTTCGCGTCCGCCGACACGGACGTCAAAACGATACTGCTTGGCCGTCGCGAGGATGGTTTCCCGTTCGTCGAGCGCCACAAATCGTTGCAGGCGATGCCGGGCCCACGGCGTCCGGAGTTGCGCGCGGTTCCACTGTCCATAAGCGCTTCGCGACAGGCCCTCGTTCCAAACCTCAAACGTGCCGTCAAGAATGCGCTCGAGCAATTCCCCTTCAGCGATGACGATGTTCATGCGGCTCCGAGATGGATTGTAACGGCGACACGCATCAGCGCATTTGGTGTAGTGTCCGGCTTTAGCCGGACTCGAGGAAAAAGACGCATGACGACAAACGCACCCGCCGACCTCCGCTTTCCCATCGGACAGTTCAAGGCGGTCTTGCCGGTCACGCACGAACTGCGCGGCGCCGCCATCGACGCGCTCGAAGGCTTTCCGGTGCGCATCCGCGAGGCCGTGATCGACTTGAACGACGCACAACTCGAAACGCCGTACCGGCCCGAGGGCTGGACGGTGCGACAAGTGGTTCATCATCTGGCCGACAGCCACATGAACGGGCTGATCCGCGTCAAGCTCGCGCTCACCGAGGACACGCCGACGATCAAGCCCTATGACGAGAACGCGTGGTCGACGCTGCCGGATATGACGCTGCCGATCGCCGTCTCACTGAGCCTCATCGAAGGCATCCACACTCGATGGATCGCTGTCGTGAACGGGATGGCGGTCGATCAGTTCTCCCGGTCATTCATCCATCCTGAGCTCAAGACGGAGATGACGCTCGATCATCATCTGCAGCTGTACGCCTGGCACTCGCACCATCACCTCGCGCACATCACCGAGCTTCGCCGTCGCGAGGGATGGTAAGATTCGGCCCGTGGCACACGACAAGGCAGACATCGGCGACGCGTTGGGCATGATCGAGACGCGGGGTCTCGTCGGCATGATCGAGGCCGCCGACGCGATGCTCAAGACCGCGAACGTCACGCTCGTGAGCTGGCAGAAGGTCGATGCCGGTCTCGTGACCGCGTTGATTCGTGGCGACGTCGGCTCGGTCAAGGCCGCAACCGACGCCGGGGCTGCCGCTGCGCGCCGTGTCGGCGAACTGATTGGCGTGCACGTCATCCCGCGTCCCGCCGACGATCTCGAGAAGGTCTTTCCGATTAAATAGCCGGTCCGGTTCGACCCGCCCGTCCACAAGGACCGGTCCTACGTACGGAGCTCACCATGAACGCGCGGCTACTGGCTCTCGTCGGTGCGCTGCTCATTCCGGCGTCACCGTTCCTCCAGGCCCATCACTCATTCGCCGCTGAATACGACTCCAACAAACCGGTGAAGGTCACGGGCGTCGTCACCAAGGTTGAGTGGACGAATCCTCACATCTGGTTCTACGTCGACGTCAAGGACGAGCAAGGGCAGGTGACGAACTGGGGCTTCTCGGCGGGACCTCCCGGCGTGCTTCAGCGGCGCGGCATCACGCGCGACGTCATGAAACGTGGCGACACGATCGTCGTCGAAGGCTTCCGCGCGCGTGACGGATCGAATAATGCGTCAGGTGGGCGAGTGACGTTTGCCGACGGCCGCAGCGTGTTCACGACATCGAACGAAGATCGCGCACCGCGCTGAGGAGCAAACATGTCGCGCCTACGCATCAACGTTGCCGCCGTGCTCGCCGTGATCGCGCTCACCGTCATCGCGAGCCAGCGTGTACGCGCGCAGTCGCAGCCGGCGTCCAATCAGATTCCACGCGCTGCGGATGGCAAGCCGGATTTCAGCGGCATGTGGGACAACCCGAAAGAGGCCGGCGCCACAGGCGCAGCCACGGTTTTCAATCGCGCAAAGATGGCGCCGTTCGTTCCCGGCGGCGAGGCACTCTTCTACGAACCACGCACCGGCGACCCGCGCCACGACGAGCCACGTGCTTTCTGCATGCCGTCAGGCTTCCCGTCCGCGTTCCTCGGACCATATCCAGTTCAGATGATCCAGACGCCGCAGTATCTGGTGATGGCCACCGAGTTCATGAACGTCACGCGCATCATTCCGCTCGACGGGCGACCGCACAAGACCGACATCGAGCCGACGTTCTATGGCGAGCCGGTCGGCCACTGGGAAGGCGACATACTGGTGATCGAGGCAAGAAATTACAAACGCTGGTCGCTCGACGATTGGTACTACCAGAATCCGAAAGAGTACCGGATGCACACCGAGGCGCTGCGCACGGTCGAACGCTTGCGTCGTGTCGATCGCGACACTATCGCCTACGAGTTCACGGTAGACGATCCAAAGATCTTCACCAAGCCGTGGTCAGTCGATTGGGTGATGAAGCGCCATCCGGAATGGGAGAAGACGGGCCTCTACGAGATGGTCTGCAACGAGAACAATCGCTGCGAAGGCGGCAACTGCCGT
>DATCXH010000644.1:0-18594 GCA_036565925.1 Vicinamibacterales bacterium | reverse complement strand
GCCATGCACCACGGCCGGCGCGAATTGATCCTGATCGATGACCAGCATCGACATGAATCGCGCGCCGCTGTCCGGGAGCGTGATCGTCACCGGCCCAGCATCCAGATCGAACACCGCAGACGAATACAAGGTGTCACGATTCGGCCGCACCACGGTCTGCCATTCGATCGGCATGACCTCGCGACGATGGTAGAAGCGGCCGATGCCGCCTGACAGCCTGACCGCCCAGCGGAAGTACATGTCCGTCTCGGCGCGGTTGAAGTTATCGGGTGTGACGATCGCGTCGTTCGAGGTGTGCGGCAGGTTGTCCATCGGTCCTCCAGGCAGGCGAGTCGGCGGCGCACGGACGCAACTCACGTGCCGAGGCTCGACAGTGTTGCCTATACAGGTCCTGCGCTGGCGCTCACGACCTGTCGTGAATGCCCGCGACATTTGGGTGATCCGACGCCGGGACAGGCGGCGCGTTCGAGGGCGTCTGTAGAAGCCAGGTGCCATACAGACTCGAGTCGGTAGCGGTACAGATCTTGAGCACGTCTACACAGAACGAACACCTCACTGTGGAAGGGGCGCCGTGTCTGCCGCAAAACACACCGATCGAAAGATACCGGAATCGACGCATACCGGACCGGGTTTCCGCGGTGCGCCGTTTCTCGAGGCAGGCAGCATCGGCGCAGCGCCGACATTGACGGAACGCCAGCGCCAGCAGCTGCTGGAAATCGCGACGCGCGTTCGGGTCCCGGCTCGATCAGTCGTGTACCGCGAGCAGACCGCCGCAACGTGGATCTTCATCGCCACCGAAGGCGTCTTGAAAACCTTCAAAGACCTGCGAAGCGGAAGACGCTGGGTGACGGCGTTTCTGTTTCCGAAGGATGTCTTCGGTCTGGCGAAGAATGGTTTGTATGTTCGTACCGCCCAGGCCATCACCGCCGCGACGTTGTATCGGATTGAGTCTCAGGTGCTGATCGCGTTGCTGCGTCGCGACGCCGAGCTTCAGTTTCAGTTTCTCAGCAAGGTGACGCACGAACTTCGCGAGGCGCAGCGTCAGACCATCGTTGTTGGCCGGCGTGACGCCGTCGGGCGGTTGGCGATGTTCATCCGGCAGCTCGAATGCACCTGCTGCGACCGCCACAATGCTCGCGACGTCGAATTGCCAATGAGCCGCTCGGACATCGCCAGCTACCTCGGTTTGTCGCTCGAATCCGTCAGCCGCGCGACCGCCAAGCTGCAACGCCGCGGTATCGTGGCCTTTCCCAATCGCCATCTCGCACGCATCCTCGATCGTGCGCAGTTCGACCGCCTGTCGACGGCGCTCTAGTTCATCGCGAACGCTGCGCTTGATCCGGGTCAATGAGCCCGTCTGCAGTCCTCACGTAGCATGGGCTGTTGCCGATCTGCGCGCCGCATCGTGCGGAGGTACGGTCGCGCAGCAGCTTCCGCGTTCTCCGTGAGCAGACTCGTCACCATTCGGCTGGGCAACGACCTGCGGACTCTCCTTCGGCTGATGTCGATGTCCGTGCAATCCCTCCGCGAGCGATCGACAGCCGACGCAGCGACCGAGCGCGATCTCGTCGAGCTCGATGGCGCCATCGACAGCGCCTTTCACATCGCGCGCGAACTGATCGGCATGGACGAAGCACCGGGTGGACAGACGACGGTGGCTGACGTGAACGAATTGATCCTGCAACTCGGAGGTGTGCTGGCCCGGATGCTCGGAAGCCGGGTTCGCATGAGCCTGCGGCTCGACGCCGTTGACGGGATGGTCGAGGCCGAGACGGTGCAGTTGGAGTGGGTGCTGCTGAACCTGGCCGCAAACAGCCGCGACGCCATGCCTGACGGTGGACTCTTCGAGATCCGAACGGCAACCCTGACACGTCGATCCGACCGTGTCCCGTACATTCGCATCACCGTCACCGATACCGGGGCCGGCATGGCCGCGGACGTACGCGACCGCGCGTTCGAGCCGTTTGTCAGCACGCGGGAAGGGCGCGCCGGATTCGGCTTGACGAGCGTTGCACTGATTGTTCGTCGCTTTGGCGGGTGGGTCGACATCGAGAGTGACTCCACCGGGACGAGCATTCACCTGCATTTTCCGGCACTCAGCGCATCGAAACGCTGAGGTCCCGAGCGATCCCAGAAGATTTACGTAGATCCATCGGCCTATTGCCCCACTGCCGCTGACTAGATACGGTTACCTCCTCCCCACAAGGTTTGCTCGCCACGGCGCGACGCAACAGCGGTGAGCCGTGTTTTTTAGCCGTTGGGAGCATCGGAAGGGAAGGCCACATGGGAGTCTCGGTGTTTCCTGGACGTGAGAATCTCGTCCCGAACGTCGAACGGGTAGCTCGGGACGCGTGCGCTCGGCTTGCCCAAGCCACACGCGAATCGATAAACGACCGCCTGCGTGATGTGCTGTCGCGCATGGTTGAAGAGCTGGTGCTCGAGGGCGGTCTGTTCTTCGTGCCGTTCGAACCGCAGATCGCGAATATCGCGATCGGCAGCCTGCCGGCCTCGGGCCGGGCCATCGCTGAGTGCCTCGCCGCGGGCCGTCTGAAGAACGTCCCCGGTAATCCTGAGGTGCTGGTGGTTTCCGATCCACCACATCAGGGGCGCGCGACGGCTATCGCTGCCGACGATCACCTGCATTTGTGGGCGCTCGGCATTCGCACGCTGATTGTGGTCCCGCTGCATCGGCAGGATTTCAGCCGCGGCGCGATCGCGCTGTATTCACAACGCACGCAGACGCAATTGGCCGACCCGGCGCTGGCCCCGTTGTCCGCTGTTGCCGAGGCGGTGCGCACAGCGATTGAGGCTGTGCACGGCTCGCGTAACGGTGATGCGGCGGGTCTTGATGCGTCTGAACCCACCTCGCGACGGGGGTCTACCGCTGTCGACGACTCAGATCACCCAGGCGCGCCGGACGAGACGTTGATCGGCGAAAGCGCAGCGTGGCGCTATGTCGTGTTTCGCCTCGAGCAGGTCGCCGCGACGACAGCGACCGTCCTGCTGCTCGGTGAAACGGGCACCGGCAAAGAGCTCGTCGCGCGTGCGATTCATCGCCGCAGCGCGCGGGCGAACGCCAAGTTCGTCGCTCTCAACTGCGCTGCCCTCCCCCCGACGCTGGTGGAAAGCGAGCTGTTCGGGCGAGAGCGTGGCGCGTTCACGGGCGCGCACTCGAGCCAGGTTGGTCGATTCGAACATGCGCATCGAGGGACGCTGTTCCTTGACGAGGTCGGAGATCTGCCGAACGAGTTGCAGCCGAAGCTTCTGCGTGTGCTTCAGGAAGGACAACTGGAGCGACTCGGCAGCGCCCGCACGGTCGATGTCGACGTACGGGTCGTCGCCGCCACGAACCGCGACCTGGCCGAGGAAGTACGGCAGAACCGTTTTCGTGACGACCTGTATTACCGGCTGAACGTGTTTCCGATCACGCTGCCGTCACTGCGCGAGCGGCGTGACGACATCCCGCTGCTGGCACAGCACCTGGCCAATCGCTTTGCGCGCGTGATGCACAAACCGATCAAGCCGCTCTCCGATACCGTGTCGCGTGCCTTGCAGCAATACGATTGGCCGGGCAATGTTCGCGAACTTGAAAATGTCGTTCATCGGGCCATCATCCTCTCGGCTGACGGCGTGATATCTCTGAGCGACATCGCGCTCTCGGCGGTTCGGGTCACGGCATCGGTCGGCACGACGCTCGAAGAGATCGAACGCAATCACATTCAACGAATGCTCAGCACAACGCTGTGGCGGATTGAGGGCCGCCGTGGCGCTGCCGAGCTGCTTGGCATGAAGCCGAGCACGTTGAGAAGCCGGCTCCGAAAGCTCGGAATCCGGCGCGGCGCCTAACCTCTCGCACCCTTCCCACACCCTCTCCGCATGCCTACCCGCTCGCGCGTTCGATGCGCGAGCGGTCCCACCTGAGACCGGGTGAGCTCCCAAAAGGCTCACCCGGTACGGCCCGCAATGTGCTGTATAAAACAGCAGCCCGTGAAGGATGGACACGATCGCTGGTTGTCGGGAGGAATACCGCGGTATACCGCGGCCAGCGGGTCACACTTCGCGGCTGGGACACGTCCTGCGATGCACATAGCAACCATGAACTTGCGGGTCCGCGATGACAAGCGTTCCGAAGCGCTGAGTGCGATCGACGGGTTCATTCGCCGGATGCGATCGTGGCCCGGCTGTCTGACCTGTCGTCTCCTCGCTGACGCCAGCGATGGTGAGATGCTGACCCTTGTATCCGAGTGGGACAGTCGTGAAGGACTTGATGGATTCATCGCCTCGCGCGAGTTCCTCATCCTGCAAGGGATGAGAATGGTCCTTCGCGACGATCCTCAGGTCATCCTTGACGAGATTCTATTGCGCTCGAGGATGTCTCTCGGAGCAAAGGTCCGCTAATCCACCGGAACCGCTCACTGGTCGCGTTATCCCACCTTCGTGGCCCCCCACGATCGTGCCACCCACACCTCCTCGTGGTGCTGGTCACCACTCGGAGTGGCATGGCTCATCCGCGATCACAAAAATCGTGCAACGGGACCCCCACTTCTGGCGTAAGTTCAGGAGCTGGAGACGAGTGCCGTCAGGCACGTCACAATGGATCCAGTGCCTCGGACGCTCATCGCGGATGACCATCGGCTGGTCGCGGACGCACTGAACGAGCTGCTTGCCGACCATTGCGAAATGGTTGGAACGGTGATGGATGGTTCCAGTCTCCTTGCGGTCGCGCTCGAGCGGCGTCCAGACCTGATCATCGCGGATCTCTCGATGCCCGGGCTGAGCGGCGTCGAAGCGGTCGGGCAGCTTCGCCGCGCCGGCGTGACGGCAAAATTCATCATCGTTTCGATGTACGGCGATCCGCGGGTTGCGAAGCAGGCCATCACCGCTGGGGCGTCGGCATTCGTGGCCAAGCAGGGCGCCGGCGAGGAGTTGCTGACGGCGATTCGTATCGTGCTGGAGGGTGGCACGTATATCAGCCCCCATATTGCCGAGCGCATGGCCAGCGCGGATGCCACGGAACCGCCCCTCGCCACCTTGACCCCGAGACAGCGCGAGGTTCTGCAATTCATCGCCCGCGGTTACAGCGCGAGAGAGATCGCGGCGGCGCTCAACCTGTCTCCACGCACGGTGGAAACGCACAAGTACGAGATGCTGCGGGCGCTGGGACTGCGAAAAACCGCGGATCTCGTCCGGTATGCCGCATCGATTGGACTGATCACGCCCTGACACACCGCGGCAAGCTCCTTGCTCGGCCGAGCCGGGGGCGCCAATGGACGATTTAACTACTCGCTTCTGGGCGGAACTGGTCGGCAGAACGACTGGGCCGATGATGTTCCGCTTCATCCTCCAGCCTCTGATGGCGATGTTCTACGCCTACCGCGATGGATTGCTGGATGCACGAAGTGGCCGGCCGCCGTACTTGTTTACGATTCTCACCGAGCCTGCCGAACGAACCGAACTGCTTGCGCATGGAATCAAGTCCGTGTCGCGCGTGATCGTGCTCGGCGTGATGATGGACACGATCTATCAATTGTTCGTGCTGGGTGGCCGTTTCCGGCCGCTCGAGCTCGTCGTCGTGCTGCTCCTGGCGTTTGTTCCGTATCTGATGTTCCGAGGTCCGTTCAACCGGCTGGCGCGCCGTCGCATGCATGCGTGAGCCGCACGAGTGATGTCTTCCGCAAAACTTCCGCCGGCGGATCTGCGCGGCGGTCCCGTGCCGCATCCAACTAACGATGCCACACGGCTCCGCCCTGTCGCGAACGATGCTGGCTCACGACAGGACCTCGATGGCGTGGATACGAACCGCCACATCGATGATCTCGTTCGGATTCACGATCTACAAATTCTTTCAGTTCCTTCAGGGTGAGCAGAAGGCACCGGACGTTCACCGGCTGCTCGGACCGCGCGGTGTCGCGTTAGTGATGATTCTGATCGGCCTAAGCGGCCTGACGCTCGCGACAATTGACTACCGGCGACAGATGGCCGCGCTGCGTCGCGACTATCAGGCGTACGGTCCTCTACACGCGTCGACTGCGCTTGCCGTGGCGACGATGGTGGCCGGACTCGGCGTACTGGGATTCGTGCTGGTGTTCTTGCGCCAGTGACGTCAGCGCTCGCGTGGCGAGCCGAGTGACGCAGATGGTTTCGGCGCCTGATAACCGCTGCGGGTTCGTGCCCGCACCTCCGGACGATCGACGACTCTCACCATCACGCGACGGAACTTGCCGTCGCGCTGCCCGTTCGTCGAGATGTAGCCGAGCGTGTACTGTTGCGCCAGTTCGGTGGCGATCTTGGTGTAGATCCCGTGGAGCTCGCGGACGTTCGAGGTCATGAACGTCACGCCGCCCGTCGCTTCGGCAAACGAGCGCATCACAAACAACGCCTGCGAGAACTTGCTGGTCTTGAGATCGTTCAGTTGACGCGCGTCCAACGGCGTCAGCAGCAGAATCGTGTAGAGCACGATACCGGACTGGTTCGCCAGGTCCATCACATCCTCGTATTGCACCAGGCTCGAGGTGTCCTGGCCGTCGGAGAGCACCACCACGGCCTGCTTGCGGATGTCTTGAGCCGCAGCGCCACGCCGGCTGCGGATCATCTCGGTCATCGCCATGTACAGACCGTTGTAGAGGGCGGTCGAACCGCGCGCCGATGTGGCCTTGATGGCGCGGATGGCTCCGTTCATGTCGCTGCCGAGCGGATGGAGGATGTTGGCTCTGTCGTTGAATTCCGTCACCGACACGCGGTCGGCGGGCTGGGCCGACTCGACGAGTCCGATGGCTGCGTCCTGAGCCACAGACAGCACCGGCGACATACTCGAGGAGGTGTCGAGAAGAATAGCGACATCCATGGGAAGACGCGACGAGGAAAAGAACGACACGTCCTGCGGTACGCCGTCCTCGAAGATCGCGAAATCGGTGGCGGTCAACCCACCGACAGGTTGATTGTGCTCATTGGTGAGCGTCACGTTGAGCGACACGAGGTCTACTGTGCCGCGGAACACGGGTGTGGTGTCGTGTGTGCCAGCCGCTTGAGCCTGCAGCACAGGAGTGGCGGCGTCGAACGTCGCGATCCCGATACAGATGATCACTGCAGCACTGATGAACAAGTACCGCTTCGTATGAGGCATGGTTCTCCGTTCTCGACGCCTCGCAATCCAGGTACCAGAGCGCTGCATACGATCGTCGGCGCCTCGCGCTTCGTCGAACGGCGACTCAGCCGCGCCCTGCGGTTGCACCGCGTCGATCCGCGGCGTCTCCGCGAGTTATCGCGGACTCAACCCATTCATAGGGCGGGCTCGATGTGTGCGGTTGCGGCGCAACTCTTGCGAACGGCGCAGCTCGGGAGCTCCCGATGGCATGCACAGATCACGCGCGCTTCGATCGAGAAGAGGCGCCTGAGACCGTCGCGACCGTTCAACCAAAGCAGGCGCCGCCGTTTCCGGGCATGGTGTGGATTCCGGGCGGCACGTTCCGGATGGGGTCGAACAAGCACTACCCAGAAGAGAAGCCCGTGCACCGCGTGTCGGTGGACGGTTTCTGGATAGACCGCTACCCGGTGACCAATGAGCGATTCGCGCGATTCATCGCAGCCACCAGCCACGTGACGTTTGCCGAGCTTCCCCCTGACCCCCGCGACTATCCAGGTGCGTTGCCCCACATGCTGTACGCCGGCTCGCTTGTGTTCGTGAAGCCACAAGGACCAGTCGATCGCAGCAATATCGCCAACTGGTGGCAGTTCATGCGCGGCGCGCAGTGGCGTCATCCCCAGGGTCCCGGCAGTTCGATCGATGGGAGACAGGACCATCCCGTCGTGCACGTCGCGTTCTCTGATGCCGAGGCGTTTGCGAGGTGGGAAGGCAAAGAGCTGCCAACAGAGGCCGAGTGGGAATTTGCCGCGCGTGGCGGACTCGATGGTGTGGACTACGCGTGGGGCGACGAATTTCTTCCCAACGATCGGCACATGGCCAACACCTGGCAAGGTGAATTCCCATGGCGCAATGCGGTGAGCGACGGCTACGAAGGTACGTCGCCGGTCGGTGTCTACGATCCCAATGGCTACGGTCTCTACGACATGATCGGCAACGTCTGGGAGTGGACGACGGACTGGTATGAGCCCAAGCATCCAGAAGAGACGCACAAGGCCTGCTGCATCCCGCGCAATCCACGCGGCGGTCGTGAGGACGCGAGCTACGATCCACGCCAGCCCGACGTACAGATTCCGCGCAAAGTGCTGAAAGGCGGATCGCATCTCTGTGCGCCCAACTACTGCCGTCGTTATCGTCCGGCCGCCCGATTCCCGGAACCGATCGATACGTCGACGTGTCACGTCGGTTTTCGTTGCATCGTCCGGGCGGCACCTCTCGCGTCATGATTGAGGGTGCGCTGCGGACGCGGCGGAAACCGCGTCACTCGCGATCGGGACGGTGGCTGTGTTGATCGTCGTGTGGGGCTCGATTGAAGCCGCGATCGGATGCATGACCCTCGTCGTCCGGCAGCAAACGGGTCACGGTGCGCGCAAGGTCGTGTGGCGCCGCTACGGCGTCTGGCTGTTGCTGGGCCTCGAGTTCGAGCTGGCGGCCGACATCATCGAGACGGTCATCTCGCCTGAATGGATGGACATTGCGCAGCTCGCCGCGATCGCGGTGATTCGCACGTTCCTGAATTACTTCCTGGAAAAGGATCTCGAAGCGTCCGTACGCGAGGCCGGTGAGGCCTCTATGCGCCTGAGCGCGCCGAGAGCCAGCTGACGGCAACGTTCGCCCAGGGAACCTCTGAGTAGAACAGCACGACGAACCACGTGACGACGTACGTCGCGCGGAGCGCTCGCTGCTCGGCGCGACAGAGTGCCACACCCATCGTCAGGAGCAGCCATCCGAAGCCCGCAACCGGCGCGATGGCGTACGTCACAGCGCAGAACAGCAACAAGCTGAGATGATGCAGTGGGCCCGCGCGGGCACCGCGCGGGAAGAGAAATGCGAACGCGACCAGCGCCTCGAGTGCGAGTACGCCCCAGGTGGACATCAGCACCAGATATCGGAAGGCCGCCGGTTCTGGTGGCGCCGTGTGATTCAGCGGTTCAGCGCCTTCGGGGAACGGCGCAAGATGCTCGCGGTTGTCGGTGAGCTGCGAGGCGCTCATTCGGCCGAGCAGCTGCACGGCGTCAGTGAAGCGAGCATCGGTCAACCAGGTCACACGAAAGAAGCGGCCGTCGAGATAGTCGGGCGACAGGAAGGCCTTCCAGATCACGGCCATCAGAAACGCGGTTCCGACCAGTAACCGGGCATTGATCGCCAGCGTGCGCGCCGGGTCGGTCGCGCCAAGCGACAGCGCGAGTGCCAGGCACCAGTACGTCAACAGATAGATGTGATTGTCGGGCAGCGGCCAATCTGCGACGATCCGCGCGATCAAGAGCGCTGTCAGCGCATACCACGTCAACGCGGACGACAACGTCCGTGGTAACAGGAGTGCCAACCCGGCCGCCGCGAGGATGAGCGGACGCACGCCCCACGGCCCCATCGGGCGCAACAGCAGCTCCACCGCTGTCAGCCGCAGGATCAGTTCGATACCCACATCAGTGTGCCGTCGGCTGCCGATCGATCGGAATCGTCAGGCTGCGAAGACGACGCTCGTTCGCTCTGAGTGGCTGATCGGAGAATTCGACTTTCCATACCTCCACACGAACCGTGGCAGCCTCGTGGCCATTGCGCAGTTCTCGCGCACCGGCCGCTTCGCCCAGTCGTGTGAGGAAGCGCTGAGAAGGAAAGAGCTGAGCGCGAACGGCATCGAACTCGAGCGAGTCAGTGACGTTCAGCTCCTCGGATCGACCCGGCGCATCAACAAACAGTCGAACATAGCGGAAGGCTGTGCCGTCGGTCGTGGCGAACATCCCGAATCCGCCGCCTTTCCATGGACTGAGGTCGGCGACCTTGACGAGCAAGACCTGGGTGATCGCCACACTGAGCAGAAGCGTCGTAGGAACGGCCGCACGCCAGTGCGCGGCGAGGCGTTCGGCGATGCTGCTCTGCCTCATGGTCAATCACGTCCGTTCGCGAACCGCGGCTATATGCCGACTCAGAGGAGGAGGAGTGGCCGGTGCGGCGTACCAGCGGTCGCGTGGAACGATGGCCGGCTGTTCGGGATCGGCTTCGTAGTTCGGCGACATGATCTGAACGCCGTGTTCGTTGAACGCATCCTGAATGTTCGCGAGAAGCTGATTGAGCACGTCGGCGTAGGCCGCGCGACAATCCACCGCGACGACCAACTGATAACGCACGTAGAAATCCTCGAGCGCACGCTGCAACACGCGTGGACGCGGGTCGGGGAGGACCATGTCGGTCCGTTCCGCCGCCAGAATCAGCAGCGCGTGCACCTGACGCCAGGGCGTCGAGTAGCCGATCGTGATCTGCGTGTCGAGGCTGAGATGCGGCGTCCCTTCCGTGCGCGTGTAGTTGGTCATGCTCTGACCGACGACGACGGCATTGGGCACCGTGATCAGCTCGCCGCGAAAGGTGCGCAGCTGCATCGAGAACATCCCCATTTTCGTGACCAGGCCCGCGACCTCACCGGTGCGCACGACGTCTCCCACCTTGACTCCTCTGGAGTAGGTCAGTGTGAAGCCGCTCATCAGCTGATTGACGAGTCCGGCCGAGCCGAGCGACACGATGATGCCGACGAACACGCTGATGCCTTTGAATGCGTCGGTACCGCTCCCCGGCACGTACGGATAGGCGATGACCGCCGCGAACAGCCACAGCGCGGCAGCGGTGAGGCGGCGGCTCGCGCGTGCTGTGTCTGCGGAGGTCCACGCGGACGCGATCGTGCCGCGCTCGACCGCATCGAAAAACGCGTTGGTCACCGCGATCGCGACTTTGGTCGCGGTAATGATGACCAGCACGATGAGCAGGTTGGGAAGCGCATGAGCTACGGCTATCGCGATGCCAGCGAGCATCGTCAGCAGATGTTCGCGCAGCGTTTCGCCCCACGGTCTCGAGTAGGGAAATTGCCGAAGCACAAACGACAGCCACCAGTACGTGATCAGCAGCGCAAGCGCGATGAACGCGGTCGTGACAATGACTCGGGCGAATCGCGTCATCCATGCGTCACGCGACGTGAGCCAGCGGCCTCCCACGCGCTCGAGATTTCGCCCGGCAATGGCATACACGCGGTTGACCGCACGGCGATTGGCACGCGCCAACCCGACAATCAACGCCACGAAGAGCAGCGTCGCTCCGGCCGCGCGCAGGCTGCCGATGAGCAACCCTCGGCCGCGATGAAGTTCGCGCGCCTCATCAAGTGCGAGTGCCAGCCGCGCACGGGCGTCGGCGCCACGCTGCTCGAGCGTCTCACCCGCTTGTGTGTTCAAGTCGGCCGAGGCGACGTGAAGGACGTCGGAGTTGCCGACTCGCAGGAAGAGCACGCCGTTGATCACCGGCGCTGATACCGGGCCCAGGCGGTCTTCGTCCGCCAGGCGATCGAGGATCGCGGTCGCCGTATTCGCACGATCTGCAGGCGTGTCGGTGAGCACACGCGCACGCAGCGTCGTAATCGGCCTGTTCATGTACGTGAACATCACGCTCTGACTGGCAGGCAGGGTTTCGACAAGGGCGGGTGTTTGTTCAGGCGCGGCAGGCTGAGTGCGTCCCTTGTTCACGAAGACCAGCGACACGCTGAGCATCAACCAGAAACACCGAAGCCGTCGCTGCGACCGGGTCATCTTCGATCTGAGCAGCAATCATCGCGCCGCGCCGTTTCGCGCGATCGCGGTGATTTCCGCCGGCGTATGTGATCTGACCACGATCGACCGTGGGGAGGCCGTGCGGGCGGGCATTTGGGCCCGAATCGCACGTCGTCGGGCATGGGCAGGAATTGAAACGTTATCCGGCGATGGCTGATGAGCGCGGCATCGCCGAACGCCCTGCCGATGTCGGCGTGGCGAAGCGGGAAGGGTCCTGCTGATGACGCTCACCATGCTGCTTCTGCTTGCCGCGTATTACATGCTCGAGACGGCACGAGAGGCGCCGATCCTGCCGCTGTAACGGCCACGCGTCGTCGCGAGTTGAAGGATGCCCGAACGGCACTGATCTAGTGCCCTGAGTGTCTGTACACCGCGTGCAGGCACGTCTTGACGAGCGACAGCAGTTCAGAGCTACCATCGCACCTCGATGCCTCAGCTCCACCGAGCCATCGTTTACCAGGGCAATCCCTATCTGGCGGCATTCGCCATCGCTGCCGGCTATTGGGTCAGTACGCAGGTCGGTCTTCTCCTGACTCCACCCGGCCTGGCGTTCTCGGTCATGTGGCCGCCCAACGCCATGCTGCTCGCGGCATTCCTGATCACGCCGCGATCGTGGTGGCTCCTGTATCTGCTCGCGATTCTTCCCGTTCACTTTGCGACGCAGTTGTCGCATGGCATCCCTCTGTCGACCTCGGTGGGATGGTTCTGCACCAACAGCGGCGAAGCCGTCCTCGCAGCCGTATGCCTGCAACGGCTCCGCGCACCACGCGAGCTGTTTCAGACGTTCGCCGGTGTACTCATCTTCATCACGGTCGGCGTGATTGCCGTGACAGGAGCCATGTCGTTCGTCGACGCGGCGGTCGTAACCCTGACCGGGTTTGGTCAGGACTTCTGGATTGGGAGTCGCCAGCGTTTCCTCTCCAACTCGTTGGCGACGTTGACGCTGGTTCCTGCCATCGTGCTGATCAGCACCTCCCGATTCACGGACGTTCGGACACTGCGACGCTCGCGCGCGGTCGAGGGCATGGTGCTGGCCGCCGCTTCGCTGGTGATCGTGAATCTGCTGTCTGCGTGGTATGGCCACACACTCGAGGGCACGCTGGCACTGGCGTATTCGCTGCTCCCGCTGCTGTTCTGGGCCGCGATCCGCTTCGGAACGCTCGGTGTGAGTCTGCTGCAACTGATATCCACGGCCGCGATTCTCCGGGCGGCCCTCAACGAGGCGCCCTTCTCGCTGACCGATGTTCTCGCCCTGCAGATGCTGCTCGCACTGCTGAACGGGCTGTCGCTCGTTCTCTCCGTTGTCATCTCTGACAGTCATCGCCTTCAGTCATTTCACAGCAGCGTTCTGCATTCGATGCGCGATGCCGTGGCCATCATTGACGGTGCAGGCACGGTGATCGATGCAAATCCGTCCTGGACGGGCGATGGGCGGACGCACTCGCCCTGCCGGCTCGACGGCGTGCCTGTGCATACCGATTACTTCCGCGATCGCCAGTTGGCCGGCGCCGATTGTGGTGATGATGCCACACGCATGCTGGACGGTCTTGACGCCGTGCTCTCACGGTCACGGCCGTTGTTCGAGATGGAGTATGCGTGCCCGCAGCGTGACGACCCGCGATGGTTTTCAATTTCAGTGGTGCCGTTGAAAGGTCCGCAACACGGCGCAGTCATCACACATCGCGACATCACCGAACGGAAGCTCAGCGAAGCCGTGACGCAGCAGTTGCGAGAGGAATTGGCGCAAGCCGGTCGCGTGATGACGATGGCCATGCTGTCGGCATCGTTGACTCACGAGTTGAGCCAGCCGCTGTCGGCGATTCTGGCCAACGGGCAAGTGGCCCGCCGACTCTGCGATCGCGCGACTCCGGGCAGTGTGCCGGAACTGCACGAGATCCTCGACGACATCATCACCTCGAGTCGGCGCGCGGGCGGGATCCTGCGTCAGCTGCGACGTGTATTTGTCACCGACGCGTCGAGTTCCCGTGCTCTGATCGCCCTGAACGACGTCGTAGAGGAAGTGCTGACGTTGATGCGCAGCGATCTGGTTCGCGCGGGCATCACGGTCGTCCCGCGACTGACCTCGCCGCTCCCGCAGGTGAACGGTGATCGCGGGCAACTGCAGCAGCTGGTCTTGAACTTGATCCTGAACGCCACCGAAGCGATGGGGGACAACGCTGCCGGCGATCGTCAGGTCACGGTGACGACCTGCGCCGTTGAATCCGGTGTTCAACTGAAAGTCGAAGACCTCGGCAACGGTCTCGACCCGAAGCAGCTCGCGTCGATCTTCGAGCCGTTCGTCACGACCAAGCGAGAAGGCCTCGGATTGGGGCTCGCGTTGTGCCGCTGGATCGTGCTCGCGCACGCGGGACAGATCATGGCCGAGAACAATGCGGTGAGAGGCGCCACCTTCAACTGTGTGCTGCCATACGCCACGGAGGCAGAGCCCGTCGCGGCGGTCGGGTGACGCCGATCACTCGCCGAGACGCGACAGCAGGCGGACCAGATCGGTGATGGAGGTGGCACCGAGCTTCTGCAACGCCCGGGCGCGGTGAATCTTGACCGTCCGCTCGCTCGCGCCGATCTCATCGGCAATCTGCTTGTTGAGGAGGCCGCGCGCGACGAGTTCGGAGACTTGCCGCTCGCGCGGTGTCAATCGCGCCAGGAGCTGTTTCACGCCTTCAATGTCGCGGCGCCGGCCGCGACGCTCCGCATCCAGCGCGACCGCAGTGGACACCGCATTCAACAGACGCGAATCTTCGACCGGTTTCTCGAGGAAATCCACCGCTCCAAAGCGCATCGCCGAGGCTGTGGACGGGACGTCGCCGTAGCCGCTGACGAAGATGATCGGCATGTCAACCCGAGCGTTTCGCATCAGCTGCTGCAGCTGCAGTCCATCAATCTCGGGGAGCTTGAGGTCGAGCACCAGACAAGACGGGACATCGCTGCTCGGCGTGTGCTTGAGGAATTCCGACGCCGAGTGAAAGGTTTCGACTTCAAAGCCTTCGATGTGCAGAATCCGCGCGAATGCGCGCAGGGTCTGCACATCGTCGTCCACGATGAAAACGTGCCGTTGCGAAGAACTAGAGTTGAGCACCGACGTGTCTCGCGAAGTAGTAGCCTAGCCGATCGAGACGCGGCGCGGTGCACAGAAACGTGCCCGGAGCCCTGCGGGTGCAAAAGACTCGTCAAAAGTTGTATCCGACGATGAAGCGGATTGTCGGCAGCGAATAGGCGCTGCTCTTCAGCTCGAGAAACATTCCCTCTCTCTGCTGAATTCCGATCAGGAAGTTGAATCCCACATCGAGATCGAGATCGCCGAAATCGATCTTGCCGCGGTCGGTTTCTTCCACGAAATTGCGGTGGGAAAAGTTGAGTGCCGGCCCGCCGCCGGCGTAGATGTTCCAGCGGCTCGTGCGAGCGTTGACGGGTAGGCGATAGACGCCCTCGAAGTTCAAGGCGACGAGCGTGGTGAGCTCACCAAAACCGATTTCGAGGTTGGGACGTGCGTACACGTTCTCGTTGAAGAACGGCCCGAGCTGTGTGTGGGCGCCGAAGATGAACAACTCGGGATCCAGCGCGCTGGCGCCGCGCACGCCGAGGCGATAGCGACGGCTCTGCCGCTGGATCGACCGTTCCAGCTGGCGCACCGATGCCGGAACGGGTTCGTCCTCGACCGCCGCGGGCGCGGGAGCCTCGCCGGTCAACGCGGCGACCTTTGGCGGTGGCGGAGCGGTGATTTGCACGGCATCTGCGATCGGCGGCGCCGAAGGATCACTCGACGGCATGAACGACACCTTGACTTGTGCCTGCGCCGGAATGGTCTTCGGCCGAACGGTATCGCGGTCGAGCACGAAGAGTTGATAGAGGCCCTCGCTTGTCTTGACCACGAGTGTGGCGCTCGCGGTAGAGACGACGGTGCCCTGCAGCGTACTGTCTGTTGTTTGTGCCGACTGGCTGCTCTGGGCGTGAGCCACGACAGCGCTGGTCGCGAGACAGATCAGCACGCACCCCGTCAGCATTCGCAATGATGTCTGCATACGCACCTCGCTGAGCCGAAAGTGCATACGCTGTGCCGCGGTGTCGGTGTTCCCGATCTGCGTCTACCGAAGATGAGCATCGGCGATCGTCTGATGTCACCGTGCATGAAACCGCGCGTCGTCGTGGTCTGACCACGAAGGTCACGAGCTGCCTCGATCCATCGCTCAGCGATGGCTTGGACCGTGACGTGGCAACACTTTCGCTCTTCTCGATGAACAGTCAGCGGGCGCGCTGCCGGACCGCAGCACGAACGCTTGGGAAACGAGCTGGTTTTCGCGTGTGGAGAGCGGAGCGCGAGTGCATGTGACTCGCGACGATGTGTCGCCAACCACGATATGTCGCGATGGCTCGCCTCGACGGCAGTGCGAGCGGCTCTTGGTTCTCACAACCCATTGGGAGTACAGACTATGAAGTCCTCGTTGCTTGCCTTCACCCTCGCCGCTGCGGTGGCGGCCGCCTGCTCGCACTCTGAACCGCAGAAGGCGGCGGACTCGGCGCAATCGCAACCGCCCCCTGCGCAACCTGCATCACCACCTCCGCCAGCCCCAGTGACGACACCACCTCCAGCAGAGACGGCACCGTCGCCCGCTGAACTGCAGAAGTCTGCCGCAGCAACCAGGCCTGCGCCGTCGCCGACGAAGAGCGCACCATCATCAACCACGACCGCGGCGCCGCCCGCGGCCGAGCCGACGCCTGCAGCGACAGCTCCTGTCGCTCCGCCGAAACCTGTAGAACCACCGCCGCCACCGCCGCCCGTCGTGAAGGAGTTCACTATCCCGGCCGGGACATCACTCGCGGTGACGGTGCTGAGTAATCTCGGTTCAGAAACGAGTCAGGTGGAGGACATCGTCAAAGGATCGCTGGCGAAGCCAATTGTGATCGACGGCACCATCGTTGCCCCGCAAGGGGCTGACGTGAGAGGGGTGGTCAGCGACGCCAAGAAATCAGGACGCGTCAAAGGCAAAGCGTCGCTTGGTATCGCATTCGATCGTCTGACAGTTCGCGGGGAAACGCATCAGATCCAAACCGCGCCCGTGGTGCTCGAAGCGCAAGACAAGAAGAGTGACGACGTGAAGAAAGGCGGCCTTGGCGCGGGATTGGGTGCGGTCGTCGGTGGGATTGCCGGCGGTGGAAGCGGTGCCGCGATCGGCGCGGTGGCCGGAGGCGCGGGCACGGTGCTCGCGACCAAGGGCCGCGAGGTTGAAGTACCAGCCGGAACAGTCGTGAACGTCCTTATGCAATCACCGTTGACGCTGAAGGTGACGCTCAAGCAGCAGCCGCAGTAGGACCACCCACTCGCCGCATGCCGCGGGCGGCGCGCCACATCGTGGTTCGCCGCCGCGGTCCTTGACGCTTGCGAAAGTGAATTCCGAGCGAAGTGCGAAAGCTGGCACCGCGCACTCGGTCGTGTGGCTACGCTCGCCGACCGGCACGCGTCATGCTCCCCTTGCCCTCCACCTATGCGTCGATCGGTGTTTCGCCAACTCCTGCGGCTTCTGTTGGTCGTGTGCGTTGTGAGTGCGTTGCCGCAGGCGTCGTTTGCGCAGCTGCTCACGCAACACGTCAAGGGAGCCGTCGGTCTCAAGGCCGGCTCGCAACCGCCGCCGGGTGGATACGTGCCGTTGCCGGTGTTCTATCTCTATAGCACCAGCAAGGTGAAGGATCGCAACGACAACGCGTTGCTCGGAAATGCCGATCTCACCTCGACGTTCTTTGGCGCGGGATACAGCCACGTCACGACCAAGAAGATCCTCGGAGGGTTCTACGGGTTCCCGGTGCTGTTTCCTGTCGGCGCCAACAATCGGATTCAGGGTACGGAGATCGACGCGAATCCTGGGGCCGGGCTCACGGACTCCGCATTCGCTCCGATCAGTCTCGGTTGGCACCGCTCACGCGCGGACGTCATCGCTGCGTTCAACATCTACGTGCCCACCGGCAAGTACACCGATGGCGCCAACGACAACACCGGTCTCGGGATGTGGGGATTCGAGCCCACCGTTGGCACGACCGTCTATCTCGATGGCAAAAAGCAGTTCCACGCGGCCGCCGATCTCTCGTTGAATGTTCAGTCGAAGAAGGACGACAGCGAGACGAAGGTCGGCAATCAGATGAACATCGACGGCGGCGCGGGCGTTGACTTGCTGAAGGGCGGGCCCTCAACGGGTCTGGCCTATTACTCGTCGTTCAAAGTCAGCGACGACACCATCGAGGGCCTGCCAGCAATTTTGATTCGCGGCAGGAACAAGGTGTTCGGCCTTGGTCCGGAAGCGACGCTGGCAAAGCCGCGAAGAACAAAGTCTACGGCTTCATCACCGTGCGCTACTTCTGGGAGCTCTATGCACGCACCACGACACAGGGGAGTTCGTTGTTCATTTCAGGGACGCTTTTGACCAGACCGATCACGGTCCCAGGCACGTGATCACGACGAAGGAGATCTACCAATGCCCGACGAGAAGAAGAAACCCAACATCCTGATCATCTGGGGCGACGACATCGGCTGGTTCAACATCAGCGCGAACAACCAGGGCATCATGGGCTACCGGACGCCCAACATCGATCGCGTCGCGAAGGAGGGCTGCAACTTCACCGACTGGTACGGTCAACAGAGTTGCACCGCAGGGCGCGCCGCGTTCATCACCGGTCAGTCGCCGATCCGCACCGGTCTCACCAAGGTCGGCTTACCCGGCGCCGATCTCGGTCTGCGTCCTGAAGACCCGACGATCGCTGATGTGCTGAAACCGCAAGGGTACGTCTGCGGCCAGTTCGGCAAGAACCACCTCGGTGACCGCGACGAATTCCTGCCGACGGCGCACGGCTTCGATG